>DAISHO010000452.1:0-1012 GCA_036822495.1 Thermodesulfovibrionales bacterium | reverse complement strand
AGACCTTATACTCTCCATAAGTGTGGCAGGACCAACATGCTCAAAGACCACATCAACGCCCTCTGGTGTTATTGTCTTTACCTTTTCATAAATGGATTCCCTTGAATGATTTATCACATAATCAGCGCCCTGTGTCTTAATTATTTCAAGTTTCCTCTCATCTCCTCCTGTAGCAATAACAAAGGCACCAGTAAGTTTTGCAATCTGAATGGCAGCTATACCTATCCCACTGGCACCACCTATAACAAGAACAGTCTCCCCGGGCCTCAGACCTGCCCTTCCAATAAGCATGTGCCATGATGTCTGGTATGTGAGAGGAAAGGCTGCCCCTGTCTTAAAGTCAATTGTCTCAGGAAGTCTCAATACATTAATCTCTGGCACAATAGCATATTCTGCATAACCTCCCTTTATGGTTGCACCTATAATCCCGAAGCTCCTGCAGATATTATCATTTCCTGAAAGGCAGTTTTCACATCGAAAACACCTGAGTCCTGGATCAACAAATACCCTGTCTCCTTTTCTGAATCCCTGGACCTCAGGACCTACCTCCTCAACTATACCTGCAATATCAGCTCCGAGTATATGAGGATATTTTGTGCCGTAGGCTGTAAGACCCTTTCTTATCCAGATGTCGAGGTGGTTCACTGAGGTAGCATGAACTCTTATCAAAATCTCTCCCTTTCCTGGCTCTGGTCTCTTAATGTCCTCAATCTTTAAGACCTCAGGACCACCTGGTTCTCTCAAAACCGCTGCCTTCATCATAACCTCCCCTTAGTACTTGGTGCCTCTTTAAGGTCTGGCTCTATGGCAACAGCCTCCCTGAGGGCCCTTCCAAAGGCCTTGAATATAGACTCATAGATGTGATGTGGATCCCTTCCATAATGGACCCTTATGTGAAGGTTCATAAGGCTACTGTTTGAAAGGGCCCTGAAGAAATCCTCGAAAAGAGAGACCTCAAGGTCCCTCAGTCTTGCCCTTCTATTCCGAACCCTGTAAACAAGATAGGGTCTTC
>DAISHO010000451.1:0-1034 GCA_036822495.1 Thermodesulfovibrionales bacterium | reverse complement strand
CCGCCTATCGCCTATGGCCTATAGCCTGTAGCCTACTTCAGCCTATTTTAAAAGCTCCTTTTAATTTGTTTTGGACAGCAGTGGATTCACATTTAAGTTTACAAAATCAGTATAGAGAAAATCAATTTTTCCTCTCAAAGATATTGAATCTAACAATCGCCCAGATTGCCTCTAAACCATCCTTCCAGCCAATCTTCTTACCCTGTGCCTTTGTCCTGCCACCGTAGGATATACCCACCTCAAAGACCCTGTATCCTGCCTTTGCAATCCTTGCTGTAATCTCTGGCTCTATATCAAAACGATTGGATACGAGTTTTGGACCTATATCATCAATGACCTTCCTTGTAAAGAGTTTGTAACAGGTCTCCATATCGGTGAGATAAAGGTTTGTGAAGGCATTGGAGATAATGGTAAGTATCTTATTGCCTACATAGTGCCAAAATCTCAATACAGCATGGGGTCTTCCACTCATAAACCTCGAACCATAGACAACATCTGCCTTTCCTTCAAGGATTGGCTTAAGGAGGTCCTTTATCTCATCGGGATTATACTCAAGATCAGCATCCTGAATTATCACAAAATCACCAGTGGCATGTTTAAGACCTGTCCTTACAGCAGAACCCTTGCCTCTGTTCTCTTCATGAAATATGACCTTAAAAGGTTCACTGAGTTTTTTTAAAATCTCCCTTGTACCATCACTGGAGCCATCATCAACAATAATAATCTCCTTCTGTATTCCCTCTGGGAGTTCTGCCTTTAGAATCCTGCTTAGAAGCTCTTCTACTGTCTCAACTTCATTATAAATCGGGATTATGATTGACAAAAGAGACATAGGTTACCAAAATGGTATCTTTTTATGTTCAGTCAAGCATTCTTGTATGCAGTCCTGAAATATACCCAATGCCAAAGAAAAGACCAATTACACCAAATAGTGATACAATGGCGAGCCAGGCTGCTTTCTTGCCTCTCCAGCCATAGGTCAGTCTTAGATGGAGATTAAGGCCATAGGTGAGCCAGGATATAAGAGACCAGGT
>DAISHO010000450.1:0-1041 GCA_036822495.1 Thermodesulfovibrionales bacterium | reverse complement strand
ATATCTCTACAGGATAATTAATGCAACGAGGAGTCATGAGCTTGTAAGGCTGGGTGTAAGCCCTCGTGGTGGTCAGTTTTGTTTAAGCGCAGCAAAGGCCCATGCCTTTATATCTGGAAGGGACTATGTAATACCCGATGACATAAAGGCAGTGGCTCCCCTTGTCTTCGGCCACCGAATCCTCCTGAAGACAAAGACCTACATAAGTGACGGCACCAAAATAATAGAGGAGATAATAGCAAAGACCCCTGTACCAGTGTAGGTGCACAAACTATTACTTTACCACTGTTAATCTCTTACTTTCTTTATACAAAAATTCAGGATCAAGGTCTACAATGCCAGGCCACTCTACAGTATCAAAACTTATTCTTACATTCTTAAATTTTTCATACTCCCTTAACTCGGCAAATCTACCAAGTAGAAGATAAGGCTTTAAGTCAAAGAGCCTCTCCTCTCCATTGTCAAATTCCAAAAGTAACTCATAATTCTCAAGAGCCTTTACTGATTTAACTCCAATATACATAAAATTTACCCCCTTACTTTAAAGGTTCTATTTTGAAAGGCCTTTCACCTTTTGACGCCAGCTCCCAATCTGCTATTAATTCATCTTTATGGAGTTCAGCCCATGCAAGAACTAATCTTAATTGTTTTTCGGGCAAATAACCTTCCATTAATTCACACTTGTTAATATTGAAGGTAGCTCTGTGCTCCTGGTAGTAGGCATGAAAGTGAGGTGGAAAGTGTTCTCCAGGAGCACAGTACATTCTTATAATAATCCCATAAAACATTGATATGGTGGGCATGATATATTTTATCATATTTTATGAAGATAACCCGTGAAGGCGGAAGGCTCATCCTTGCCACACTCCTTGTGGGCCTTGCATCTCTCAATACAGGCAACAACCTCATGTACCTGATTCTTTCTGTAATGCTTGCCGTGCTCTGTCTGTCCTTCATTGTGACATATATTAATCTAAGGGGTATAGTGGTAAAGGTTGAACAGCTGGGTGAACTCTATGCTGGAAAACCCTCTAAAATAAA
>DAISHO010000449.1:0-1066 GCA_036822495.1 Thermodesulfovibrionales bacterium | reverse complement strand
TACCCCTTCATAATTACAGGCCTGGTCACAGGAATGCTCATTATTCTCGGAGGCTGCGAGCTCTTTGCAAATGGAGTGGAGTGCCTCGGTGACAGGTTCAATCTCTCCCATGCCACAGCAGGAAGTCTTCTTGCAGCAGTTGGTACTGCCCTTCCAGAGACCATGATACCAGTAATAGCCCTCATGACAGGGAAGGCAGAACACAAGGAGGGTATTGCGGTGGGTGCAATCCTTGGAGCACCTTTCATGCTCAGCACCCTTGCCATGCTTCTTCTTGGCATAACAGTATTGGTCCTGAAGTTTATTAATAAAAGGCCACTCCCCCAGATGAATGTCAATATAAAGGCCCTCACCTTTGAGCTCCGATTCTTCATCATTGCCATGAGCACTATACTGATTGTTTCATTACTGAAGATAAAAGGCCTGAATTATATCCTCGGAACAGTCCTCCTGTTATCTTATATAGGCTTTATCTTCTATACTCTTAAACATGAGTCTATTGAAGGTGAGGAATATACTGAACATTTTCACTTCGGTTTTTTTCTCGGATGTCCAAGAAGGCTCGGCTGGATAATTGGACAAGTTTTAATAGGACTATTTTTTATTATCATAGGCTCTCACCTCTTTGTTGAATACATCTCAATCTTCTCGCTCCTGAGTGGCATCCCTGCCCTCATCCTCTCCCTTCTGATAGCACCTGTTGCAACAGAATTGCCTGAAAAATTTAATTCCATAACATGGACTATAAAAGGGAAGGACACCATAGCTATGGCAAACATAACAGGTGCGATGGTCTTTCAATCAACCATTCCTGTAAGTATCGGCCTTTTTTTTACAGGTTGGAATATAAATACTACAGAGGTTTTGAATATAACCTTTGCCCTCAGCATGGGTATCCTTCTTATGCTCTTTGCATCAATAAAGAAAAAGATACCTGCCCTCCTTCTTATAACAGGTGGTATCTTTTATCTGATTTACATTATAAAGGCCCTCTGAATTATCTCTTAATACACCTGTCCAAGATAAATCTTAAAGGGGCATGAGGCCAAAGAACAGGCTATGGTAG
>DAISHO010000448.1:0-1067 GCA_036822495.1 Thermodesulfovibrionales bacterium | reverse complement strand
ATTCTGCTATAAAAGGCACCCTTCCTCCCTATTCAGTTGTAAATATAAGTGCTTCATATAGAGTGAGTAATACCCTCAGTACCTATATGAGGATAGAGAACCTCTTTGACAGGGATTATGAAGAGGCTGGTGGTTATGGTAGGCCAGGCCTTTCCATTTATGGAGGGCTAAAGGTAACCCTTTAGTCTTTAAAGGGGTGAGGAATGGCTGATAGCAGAGGAAAGGCGACCCTGATTTATTCATTCCTCACCTCATTGTTGCTCCATGCTGGTCTTTTCTCATTACTTCTCATGATAAAAATTGATAACCATAACATAGGATTCTATGTCAGACTCCTCTATTCTACTGAAGTTAGTTCATGGCATAAGGCTTTTTCTTCAGCAATCTCAGAAAAGCCTATAGGGAAGGGCCTCGACAATACCTCTCGTAATTCCTCTTTGCCTATCAATACCCCTGATGAGTTAATGACAGAAGCATTATCGCATCAATTGCCCGTGGAAAAGGATATTCTTCCTGAGGACTCGGGTTATGTATTAAATGTCTTGAGTGAAGAAGGTCTTGATGGAGAAGGTATTTCAATAATTTCTGTACCAGGTATGTTGTCTATTCAGGAAGCAACTGCGACAGTTCCTTCTTCCAACGATGGTGGAGGTCTGAATAATTCGAAAGGGCCTGTTGAGGTGGTCTTTGGTTTGGCTAATGGCCCGTCCTTCCTGAAGATGGTAAAACCAGAATATCCTAAACTTGCAAGGAGGCTCGGAAAAGAAGGCAGGGTTCTTTTCAGACTTCACATTGATGAGACAGGAAGGCTTATAAATCTTGAGATAGTTGAAAGGGCAGGTTATGGGTTTGATGAGGCAGCCCTTTCTGCTATAAGGGCATCAAGCTTCAGACCCGCTATAAAGGATGGGACACCAGTGCCATCTGTTGTATACCTTCCCGTGAGGTTCGTCCTTGAAACACCTTAAGTTTATACTGCTGTCCAGAATAAATTACGATGAACTATTTAAAAAGGCATAAGGCCTCAAAAACACAAAAGAAGCGACAGGATTATTTTATTAGGGTAT
>DAISHO010000447.1:0-1096 GCA_036822495.1 Thermodesulfovibrionales bacterium | reverse complement strand
ACAAAAACAGAAAGCAGGGTCAGTGTAGGCTATCTTCCAGAAAACCCTGCCTTTTATGACTATCTTACTGCTGAGGAACTTCTTCAGTTTGTTGGCAGAAACTTTGGTCTTCCTGAAAAGACCATTCAAGAAAGGACAGAGAAGCTCCTCAACCTTCTCGACCTCAAGGATGCAAGGACAAGACCCATAAGGACCTTTTCAAAGGGCATGGTTCAGAGGCTCGGTCTTGCCCAGTGCCTGATTCACGACCCTGAGCTTTTCATCCTCGATGAGCCCATGAGTGGTCTTGACCCGATTGGAAGAATCCTTGTTAAGGATATAATAATGGACCTTAAAAAACAAGGGAAGACGGTCTTTATGAGCACCCATATCCTGAATGACCTTGAGATACTCTGCGATAGAGTGGGCATTATAGTTAAGGGAAACCTCAAGACAGTAGTGGATATATCTGAACTCATGACAAAAGGTATAGAAAATTATTCAATATTGTTCTCAAGGCTTTCGGAGGCTTCAGAAAGGGCACTGGAAAAACTTGGGGCAATAAAAAGGAAGGCCTGAGGTATGTTGTGGATAAAGAGAGACTGCCTGATGTTTTAGCCTCTATGAAAGAGCAGGGCTCTGAGATAAGCCTTGTAGAGCCTGTAAGAAAAGGACTTGAGGACCTCTTCAGGGAATTTGTGGAGGTCTGAAGAGGGTGTTTAAGACCTTCATAAAGCTCCTAAGAATCCATCACTGGTTAAAGAATCTCTTTCTCTTTGCAGCACCTTTTTTTGGTGGAGTTATCCTTGAGGAGTCTCTGATTAGAAAGGCCTTGCCAGCCTTTTTTGCCTTTTCTCTTGGAGCAAGCTCTATATATATCTTTAATGACATAATGGACAGAGAGAGGGATAGACTCCATCCATTAAAGAAAGAGAGACCCATTGCCTCAGGAATTGTGTCCATTAAAAAGGCACTCCTCATACTAATGATACTCTTAAGCCTTTCAATATATTTTGCTCTCCTTACCGGGAGGGGATTCCTTTTTTATTTACTGCTTTATATACTTATCCACATTATCTATTCCCTTAAGCTTAAGAGCCTTGTAATTGTTGATATA
>DAISHO010000446.1:0-1101 GCA_036822495.1 Thermodesulfovibrionales bacterium | reverse complement strand
AATTCTTCTGGAAAAGCTGATTACTGCCCTGTGTCTCAAAATGATACTTCAAAAGATGCATTAAAAATTGCTGCAAAACCATGTACACCTTCTGGATGGTGGTGCACAAGCAACAGTCAATGCTGTAGCGGTAGTTGCAGCAATAATGTTTGCGACTAAGCTTAAAAAAGCCGGACTTTTAAAGTCCGGCAATGCTTTTAAAAAATTACTCATTTTTTTATCCCTTTTAATTGTCCTTTTCCCTTTTCATCTTTATGGAAAGACCCTTATCCTTGAGGGTTCTCTTAAAAGTAAGATAAAGGTTACCCAACAGATGGGGTTTGAAGTGAGGTCTCCTTTAAACAGGCTCAGCTTCAGGTTTGCCCTTCCAAGGGATTTTTCGAATAGTTTTGTCTCACAGAAGATTCAAGACCTTAATATAAATATAGAGCCAAGGCCTTACAGGCTTGAGAGAGAAAAAGACCGATTTGGAAATCAGTGGGCAATAGCCACATGGCAGGAATTAAGTGTTTCTCCGAAAGTTACAATAATCTTTGAGGTCTCCATAGGTTCTGAGTTAAAGGCAGAGAATTCCACTGCGGGTTTTCCATTAAGGGATATACCTGAGCCTGAGAAGGCCTTTCTAAAGCCAAGCAAGGAAGTGCAGGCGGATAACCCAGAGATTGTGAGACTTGCAAGGGCATTAACAAAGGATGTAGTTACAGAATATGAGGCTGTAACAAGGATACTCAATTATGTGGCAGACCATGTTAAATACACCTATAATCCACCCCAGTATGATGCCCTCTATACATTAAAAACAGGCACAGGGAATTGCCAGAATTTTGCCCACCTCTCCATGGCATTATTAAGGGCAGCAGGTATTCCTTCAAGGATTGTTGGTGGTATCACCCTTAAAGAGCCCTGGAAGATACCCCTTAATGAAAAGGACTATCTTGTCCAGAGTATGGGTCAGGGAGGTCATGCCTGGATAGAGATCTATTTTCCTGACCTTGGGTGGCTCTCCTATGACCCACAGCAGTCAAGGCAGTTCACATCATCAAGACATATAAAGCAGACCCATGGACTTGACTCTAATGATATAAATGATTCATGGCGTGC
>DAISHO010000445.1:0-1123 GCA_036822495.1 Thermodesulfovibrionales bacterium | reverse complement strand
AACATTATTTTTATTAATAAAGTAATCTGCCCGATTGAAAGGCATTCGGAGGCTGCTGTCATCTCCAATTGCAAATAGTAAATAAACCTCAGATGGTCTTGGTTGATAATTCGAGATTGCGTTTGAATAGGTGGTATAAAACCTTCTTGAACCCTCTGATATATATGTTACAAGAACTCTATCTCTTACATTTTCCTTCGGATTTACTGCGATAACCTGTGAATTGTTCTTTATATTTTCAACCGTTGTAGCCCATGTATTAAGCCTATTGATTGACCCATCATTCCAGATATAGGTCCACTTCTGTGCCTCATCAGAGTTTCTCACTATTGAGGATTTTATAACAAGGTAGTCCGAACCATCACTACAGACATTATCTCCACTGATTATACCGCGGGGTGCGCTATTAGGGGCATCATTATAGTTAATAATGTTATTAGTGCCACATACCGTCTGAGAAGATGCCTCTGAATAACCATTAAGAGCACCCCAATCATTTGTATCTACAAACCATGGAAGCCCATAGCCCGAATTCTCTATATCCTGCCTCAGTATCTCAAGGCCTACAATCTTTTCTACCTCTGTCTCTGCTGTCTTGCTCTCACCCTTTAATGCCTTCAAGAGGGTAATAAAATTTCCTGAGGAGATAGCAAGGACTATCACCAGAAGTCCCATAACAACTAAGAGTTCTACAAGGGTAAAACCTGCTTTATCAAATTTTAAAACCTTCATTCTGGTCTCCTCACGAGGGAATTTATTGTATGGGAATAATTGGTGCCTCTGTATTGCCAGCTGACGGTAACATTTATTACCTTAGCATTTGCATAAGATGTAACCGTAACCGTAGGCGAAAAATCAACTGAAAAATTTCTAAAATTACGAGTAATGGCAGGTGGTTGAGGCGATGGTGTGACTATCTGGTCATAGGGCAAACCCCTCTGTTGTGCCATGACCTCTTCAGCAACCCTTACACCCTCATCCCTTATGGTATTCCCTACACCTACAACGGTAACCTGTGCAGTAAGATTAAGCAGACCAAGCATTACTATAAGGATGATTACAAAGGCTATCATCACCTCTATGAGGGTAAAACCTTTTTTATCTCGGATTACAAGCCGTTCCA
>DAISHO010000444.1:0-1123 GCA_036822495.1 Thermodesulfovibrionales bacterium | reverse complement strand
TTCTCTTGATAAACCTTACAGCCTCATACATGGTATATCCTGAGGCAAGGCCGTCATCAACAACAATTACATCCCTATCCTTGAGTTCAGGAAAGGGCCTGCCTTCTCTAAATAACTGATTTCTTGCCATAACCACCTTTTTTGTCTTCTCCACCTGCCTGTTTATCTCCTCCTCAGTAAGTCCTGATCGGCTTAAAAGCAATTCATTGAATATAACCTCTCCGTCAGGACCCACTGCGCCAAATCCTGCCTCGGGATTGTCAGGAAATTGAATCTTTCTAACTATAATTAGATCCAGTGGGGCCATGAGGGCCTTTGCAATCTCATAACCAACAGGCACTCCACCAGCTGGTATGGCAAGGATAATCAACTCCTTACCCTTATGCTCAGAGAGCATCTCAGAAAGCCTTCTTCCAGCCTCAGCCCTGTCTGCAAAGACATGAACCTCATCCCTCAGTGTAATATCCTCAATCAGTCTGCCCATTAAGGCCCTTCACTTCCCCTGATACAATAATAAAATTCTGAAAGGTCATATTTGTTCCAGATATCGCAGAGTCCGAAGTTAATTATCTTCGAGCCTACAGCACCTCTTCCTCTATCTCTTTACCTGACCGCAATACTTTATAGACCTTATGCACCTTTTTTATCTTCTCTATGTTATATCTTTTTTCACTCCTTCCAAAGACCTCAAACATTGTGAACATGGCAAGGCATGTTAAGAAGACCATTAATATGGATAGAATAGACTTCAATAAAAGTATAGACATGTGGCCTCCCTGGAAAGAGCGGGGAAGGGGAACATATTCATAATATACGGAAAATTATTCTCTATTTCCCATAATTTGTTGAGAGGTATCTTATTATTATCTCTGCATCGCTATCCATTATGGGTGCTCCAAAGACCCTCCTCATCTTGTTAACAATAGAAGCCCATTGTTCTTTTGAAAATGGGGGTTGCATTGTGATGTAGTCGAGACTATGGCAGATATTACATTGGGTCTTTACCTTTTCAATCCCCTCTCCATTTTTAAGCTCTGTCTCTATATCAGGAAAGGCACTGGATTTTATCTCCTCGGCTACTGCAAGTGTTATGAATGTCAGAAAGAGAATAGACAGTACAATA
>DAISHO010000443.1:0-1128 GCA_036822495.1 Thermodesulfovibrionales bacterium | reverse complement strand
ATCCTTGAGATCAAAGGACTTAAGGCCCTTCAGTCTCGCAAAGAGCCTTAGAGTCTCATTTCCAGTAAGATTGTCATAGAAAGAGATCCTCTCAGGCATATAACCTATTCTCCTTTTATAGGCTATCCAGCCCCTCTCAGAGAGTTCTTTATCATCAACGAGGACCCTTCCTGATGAGGGCCTCAATATCCCTGCTATTATCTTAAGGAGCGTGGACTTTCCTGAGCCATTCGGACCAACAAGACCAAGGGTCTCTCCCTTCCTTATCGAAAGGGATATGGAGTTAAGAGCTCGAATCTCGCCATAATTCTTTGATACCTCTTCGATTCTCAACATCTCGTCACCTTTAATGAAGGGGTATCTTCTCTATGTCCCCATAATACTTTTGAGGAGCATAGGGATACCTCTCTTTCATTACCTTCCAGTTTGCATGTAAAGGATACATAGCCGGTCTCTTATCAACAACCCTTGGAACCTTTAAAAAAGGAAATTGTTTCTCTATTACCCACAGGAGTTGAAGGGCAGGACTTGTGTAGAGGACCTTTGCAACAGGATATCTCCATAATATATGATCAACTACTGAATTCGATTCATAAGGTATGTCACCGATGCCATCTTCAGTCATGTCCCAGCCGAGGTAATCGCTCCAGTAATTATTGTCCCACTCCTGATTTCTGCTTGCCACAAATTTTACCTGAACCTCGTTATTTATAAAGGAATTTCTTGTAACAGCATTTTCTTCAGATCCACCCCAGCTATGAAGTCCCAGGTTGTTATTCATTATGAGATTGCCCTCAACCTTATTAAAAATAGAGTTATAAAGGAAAAGGCCCTTTGTATTACCTATTACCACATTGTCTTTTATCTCTCCCCTTACTGTCTGGATAAGGAGAAGGCCATGGGTCTTGTTTCCTGTTGATAGATTTCCTATTATCTCAGATTGTTTCGTATACATTATTGCAAGGCCGACGAGATTTTCCCATGCCCTGTTATTTTCGAAGACTCCTCTATCTACCCACATGGTATGAAGGGCATATCTTGAGCCTGAGATCTCATTTCCTGTTATCCTTCCGTCATGGGAGACTTCAATATATATACCACCACGGCAATAATTCAGTCTATTACCTG
>DAISHO010000442.1:0-1135 GCA_036822495.1 Thermodesulfovibrionales bacterium | reverse complement strand
ACCAAAGAGCTCAATGCAGCCCTTGAAGCAGGGTATGACCAGCAAAAGGGCCTTATCGAGACTGTTACATTTAAGACAGGTGTCAGGATAAATAGACTTTCTCTTAACCTTGGGGAAAGATATTCAAGGGAGCTTGACCTCTTATTCCTGAACAGTTCTGTTAATTACCAGCTTTCACAGGCCCTTGCACTGAATTCCACTATATGGTACGACCTTAAGGGAGGTGGGCTCAGGAATTTTGTTGCTGGAGCATCATGGAAAAGGCAGTGCTGGACACTTAATCTCAGGTATATAAAGACACCAGAGGATTATTCAATTCATGCAAGCATTGACCTCAGAGGTCTTTGAGCCTTTCTTTTGCGAGCTCTATTAATCCAAAAACCTTGAGGTCAATATAATCTCCCTTGGTCTGGAGATCCTGAAGATTATCCTTTACCTCATTAAAAGGTATCTCCACAACCTCAAGTTCCTCGAGGGGCTCAAGATTTAGCTCCCCTGTTTGTACGAGGTCTATAGCAAGATAGCAGGAAAGTTTTTCAGATGATATTCCGCTTGATGCTGGAAATGTTCCGAGAGGGAGCAATCTATGGGTTAGGTATCCTGTCTCTTCCTTTAATTCCCTGATAGCTGTTGTTTCAAGGGATTCGTCTTTATCATTAAGACCTGCAGGGAATTCCATCACCCATCTTCCAAGAGGTGCCCTCCAGTGTCTTACAAAGATAAATAATCTTCCTGAAGGTGTTTCCTTAACAGGGACCACTACAACTATACCTTTAGCATTAACCCTTTCAACTACCTCCCATCTAAAATTTATTCCTGAAGGAGCGGTGCCCTCTATTTCAGCAAGTCTGAGAAACCTTCCTTCATAAAGTATCTTCTTATTGACCGTCATAACTATTACCTAAGTCATTAGTAGTGCAGATATCTTTACAGATGGTGAGTACTGCCATACCTTTAAGGGTCCAGCCATCAAAGGGTGTATTTTTACCAAGTGATATAAGCCTTTCTGAGTTAACCTTGAATTCACGGTTGAGGTCAACAAGTACTATCTCAGCAGATAAGCCCTGTCTTAAGGTTCCCTTTGGGATACTGAGTATTCTGGCAGGATTGAATGACATTTTCAAGACAAGGTCCT
>DAISHO010000441.1:0-1153 GCA_036822495.1 Thermodesulfovibrionales bacterium | reverse complement strand
TCACAACTACTACAACAGGTGCCCTAAAAGAGGCCTTGAGGGGCATGGAAAGGGAAACAGGTCTGTTTATAGCAGGTGGCAAAGGCCTCACTTCAAGGAAGACACCAGACCAGATCTTGAGCCATGCCAGTAAGTATGGAATCAATCCTGAACCCCTTATCTATGCCAGCAGGCTCACTGCAAAGGTGGATAATTCTGCAATTCAGGATGGTTATCAGCTCTATGCCCATGTGTTTTTCTTTACTTATAAAGGTGAATGGGCTGTTATTCAGCAGGGCATGAATCATGAATCAAAAACTGCAAGGAGATACCACTGGCTCAGCTCGAGGATTAAAAGCCTTGTTGAAGAGCCCCATAGTGCCATATGCTCTGAGAAGAAAGAAAAGAGGGTTTTGAATATGGTCTCAAGGGAGAGTAAAGAGGCAAGGCAGATATCCACCATGCTTGCACGGCAATCTCCAGAAAAGACGATTTCTGAATTCAACATGATCAGAGAGCTCGACCTTTCAAAAAGGCATGAGGTAACAGTGGATGATATAGACCCTCAGAAGCTTTACAGGGTTTTACTGAAAACCTATGAAAGAATGCCTGAGGATTTCGAGGCCCTTCTCGGCATTCAGGGAGTTGGACCAAAGACCATAAGGGCACTTAGCCTCGTGGCAGAGCTCATATATGGAAAGGCACCAAGCTTTAAAGACCCTGCAAGGTTCAGCTTTGCCCATGGAGGAAAGGACGGTACACCCTATCCTGTGGACAGAACCATTTATGACAGGACGATAGAAGTAATGAAAAGGGCTATTGAGTCTTCAAGGCTTGGAAACAATGAAAAGATTCAGGCCCTCAGGAGGCTCGCAGGGTATTTCGGGATTTAGACTATCTCTGTTGTTCTTTGAACCCTTAAAGCCATCTGTCTTAATATCTCTCTTATAAACTCGGGCATCTCTGAGGCGAGCCCCTCTATATTCTTAAAATCTATTGTAAGAACCTCTGTATCCTCTATTGCCTTTACAGTAGCAGACCTTGGCATCCCCAGAAGAAAGGAGAGCTCTCCTATATAGTTTCCCTTTTCAAGAATTGCGATAAATTTACCCGACTTTTCTACGCCTACCCTGCCCCTCAGAATATAAAACATCCTGTCACCAGTGTCGCCTTC
>DAISHO010000440.1:0-1161 GCA_036822495.1 Thermodesulfovibrionales bacterium | reverse complement strand
AGACAAAGTGCAAGGTAAAGGTAGTGCTTAAGGACAGTGCAGGGAATACGATTGGAAGTGATGTGAGCGATGGATTCTTTACGATAAATCCACAGTTATAAGATTAATGAATCGCAAGAGGGGCGGGGCTAAAGCCCCGCCCCTAATACTGTTTTCAAATTTTAAATACCATCTTGAAGATTCCTCTGGTTTTTCCCTTGGTGACGAAGTAAAAAAGAAGATAATATGTGTTTAAGTCTAAATACTGACTCAGGGTTTATGCTCAGGTCTCCTATCTTGAAGGTGAAGTGGAGATGGGGGCCACTTGTCCTGCCTGTTGAGCCTGCAAGGCCTATGATATCACCTTTAGATACAGTATCACCTTCTACTACCTTATATTCTGAAAGATGCATATAAACAGAAAAGAGGCCATCTCCATGGTCTATGACGATAGTCCTTCCACCAAAAAAGAGCTCCCTTGTGAGTATAACCCTTCCATTGTTTACAGCCCTTACAGGTTCGCCATCCTTGGCCTTTATATCAATGCCTTTGTGGATACTTAGTTTGTGGTTATTTATAATCCTCTTTACTCCATAACCTGTAGAGACCTCGCTCTCAAGGGGCTTAATAAATCCACCGTTCCAGAGCCTCTCTGACCTTATCTTCCATAGTGATTTCAGGAGCTCCTCTTCAGCTTGAGCCCTTGCCTCATCCTCAGGACTCAGGATAACCTTATCCTCTGGAAGCTCAAGATTGATTACTGGAAAGGTTGCCTTCTTTACCTTTAGTTTTTTTGTGACCCGCTTGTTGTTCTTAAAATGGATAATTGCACTGTAAGTCCCAGGGCTGGCTTCAATATCAACTCCTCCGATGGCATAACTGCACCTCTCTCCACAGCTTGAAAAAGGGAATTTTCTGCCATTAAAGGAAAGACCTTTGAGCTTGCTCAAGGATTCGTTAATCCTCACAATAAAGGCATCTCCTGGATAAAGCTCCCCTGGCTCAATAGTTATGCCTGCCTCACTCTTGTGAGCAAAAATCAAAATGGATAGAGTAATTGCTATCAATAAACTAATCTCATACTTGTAAACGATAAAACTTAAATGGGCATAAGGCTGAAAAAGCATAAAAGGCGACTCCTTAATGTAACTTATTAAATAACCTATCATGACCTTAATATAC
>DAISHO010000439.1:0-1163 GCA_036822495.1 Thermodesulfovibrionales bacterium | reverse complement strand
CAATGAATACATATACGCCTTTAGAGAGACAGAGGCATGCTGGAAAGGAAATGGAACCTGTAGCACCTATCAGCCAGGTGATTTTCTTGATACCACAAATGTCCAGATGACAGGTGCAATAGCAACAAAGGTACGCTGTTATTGCCTGAGTGATCCTGCCACGAGCTCTATTGTTGGAACAGCCATTAGCGAACACGATTGCACAGTTGAAGACTGTAGTAATCCCTGTGGCAGCTATCAAGCAACGGTTGTAGTTGATGTAAAGGATGCTACACTCTCAAATGGTCCTTCAGAATGTAATGGGAAAAAGGATGATGAGGCAATAGCATGCATGGAAGAGCTGATAAACACCTCATATAAAGGTTGGAGAAGGACATTAACAGGCTGGAAGGTCTTTTCAAGACCCTTTATAGGTGGTGGACTCGTTGACATAACAGCATTTCAGCCTACAAGTGATGTCTGCAGTCTTGGGGGTAATAGCCATCTAATAGCTGTCCATTATACAACAGGTACACCCTTTAAGAAGCCCGCTATCCTCATGCCATCAGGTGTATCTGGCTCTATTAATAATCTAACAATTAAGGCCTCTGTAGATATGGGTAAGGGTGTACCACCAATTGGTGAAAGTATAGTTGCCCTTGCCCTTTCAGGAGATACCTATTCTATTATCACCCAGTTCCATGGTAAGATCTTTGCCAATCCATTACAGCCAACGGTTGTGCATAGAAGTGGTTATGTCCTCTGGAGGGTTGAATGAGGGGATTTACTCTGATAGAGCTAATAGTGGTCATTGCTATAATTGGTATCCTTGCTACCCTTACAACAGTAGAGCTCTTCTGGTGGATGAGGGAATCAAGGCTTACCGAGTATAGAGACAGAATTCTTGCTGACATGGAGTTTATAAGGCTAAAGTCTATGACAGGAACACCCTATGGAATAATATGCAGAAATAATGGCTACGAGGTAGTTGCTTTAAAAGACCTTAGATGCAGTAATGACCCAAATAGGGCATGCCTGCCTGAATCTTCCGTTACTGATTGCGGCGCTCTAGGCCTCTGCACAATCCTGGGTAACTTCTTAAGAGATAGTGGAGAGCCGACCTTAACACTTTCCCTTGCTGATAATCCCTTAACCCTCCGGCCAAGATATCTCCTTGACTGTCC
>DAISHO010000438.1:0-1163 GCA_036822495.1 Thermodesulfovibrionales bacterium | reverse complement strand
GAGAGTACAAGGTCTCTTAGAAAAGGCGGCAGACTCGTGATATGTGGTGCCACAACAGGTCCAGAGGTGACTGTTGACCTGAGATATCTCTTTTCAAGACAGCTCAGTATCCTTGGCTCCATTATGGGTACAAGGGCAGAGCTTCTTAAGATAACTTCCCTCGTAGAGAAAGGGCTCCTCAGGCCTGTTGTAGATTCTGTATTTCCATTAGATGAGGTCTCTGAGGCTCACAGGAAGATGGAAGACCGAAAGATTGCTGGAAAGATAATAATAGTGCCTTAACAGAAGTCAGAGGTCGGAGTCTGATGTTGAGGAAAAATTTTCCTTAGACTCTGATATCTAACTCTGAGTTCTGTTTTTGTGAGATTAAAAATGTTAGAGATTACACAGAAAACCGAGATCCTTGAGATAGCCTCTCTTTTAAAGACAAAGGAGATATCCTATATACTTCTTGACATGGATGGCACACTCCTTGATAAATATTTTGACGATTACTTCTGGGGACATCTCGTTCCTGAGAAGTATGCTGAAAAACACAAGCTTACCTTTGGTAAGGCAAAGGAAGAACTTTTTTCTAAATACAGGTCGCAGGAAGGCACCCTGAACTGGACAGATGTGGATTACTGGTCAAGGGAGTTGAAGCTTGATATTATTGCCTTAAAGGAACAGATAAGGCATCTTATAGAGGTTCACCCCCATGTAGAGGATTTTCTCAGGGAAATGAGGCATAGAAAAAAGCACATATGGATTGTTACAAACGCCCATTACAAAGTTTTAAGTATGAAACTCAAAAAGACAGAGCTCGGTAAATATCTTGATGGTGCCATAACGTCCTTTGATATGGGAATACCAAAGGAATACCCGGAATTCTGGGAAAGGGCTCAAAAGAGGATTGGTTTTAAAAAGGAGAAGACTCTTTTTATAGACGATACAATTGATGTCCTCAGGACTGCATCGAGATTTGGGATAAAGTATCTGATTCACAAGGCAAAGGCTAATTCAAAGGTTGAACCAGTGCCTTCCAATGAATTCATAAGTATAAATGATTTTTCAGAATTACTTATTGAATCATAGCTGCCAAAATAAATTAAAATGTTATTTTTAAAAGGGGCATAAGGCCTCAAATAGGCTGAAGGCTTAAGATAGGCTTTAGGCGTTAGGCT
>DAISHO010000437.1:0-1177 GCA_036822495.1 Thermodesulfovibrionales bacterium | reverse complement strand
GAAGATAGTAAACAATCTTCGTAATGCCCTCTATGCCCATCTAAGCACCCTTCCTATGAGTTTTATAAAAAGGGAGGCCTCTGGCTCAATTATATCGAGGTTTTTAAATGATGTGAATATGCTTCAGGACCTTGTGGCAAGGTCAGTAAAGGACCTCTTTGTGGAGGGTGCAACAGTTATTGTCCTTACAGCCTTTGCCTTTTATAAAAGATGGGAGCTTGCCCTTTTTGTAATAATTATTGGACCCCTTGCTATTTATGGAATACAGCGGATTGGCAAGAGGCTTAAGGCAACAGTGAAGAAGGCGCAGCAGAGGATTTCATCTCTCACAGAGATCATCACAGAGACCCTCAATGGATTCAAGATAATAAAGATCTTTGGAAGACAGAAGGATATGCTCCAGTCCTTCAAGGACAAAAATCAGGATTTTTACAGAGAGGTCATGAGGACCGTGAGGCTTAGCGAGGCTGCTTCACTCCTTATGGAATTTATAGGAGGTATTGCCATAGCCTTTGTCATATGGTATGGAGGAGGCCTTGTTGTGAAGGGAAGCCTTACCCCTGGTGACCTTGCCTCCTTTGTTGTTGCCATAATGATGATCCATACACCGGCAAAGAGGCTTGCTGGTGTGAATAACAATATCCAGCAGGCAAAGGTTGCCTTTGAGAGGATGAACGATATATTCAAGGTTAAGCCAGAAGAGGATGGGAAGGTTATCCTGAAGGATTTCAGAGACTCTATTGAGTTCAGGGATGTGACATTTAGATATCCTAATACCCAGAGGGTTATACTCGATGGTGTTAACCTGAAGATCAAGAAAGGAGAGATTGTGGCAATAGTTGGTAAAAGCGGTGTTGGAAAAACAACCCTTGTTGACTTAATCCCAAGGTTTTATGACCCTGATAAGGGAGCAGTTTTGATAGATGGTATTGACCTGAGGGCCCTATCCCTTACCTCTTTAAGAAACCTCATCGGGATTGTGAGTCAGGACATTATCCTCTTTAATGACACTGTTAAAAACAACATAAGATTTGCAAGGCCTGATGCCAGTGATGAAGAGGTTATAAATGCAGCAAAGGCTGCCCATGCCCATGAATTTATAATGGAGTTTCCACAGGGATATGAGACAGTCATTGGTGAGCGGGGCACGAGACTTTCAGGGGGACAGGCCCAGAGG
>DAISHO010000436.1:0-1181 GCA_036822495.1 Thermodesulfovibrionales bacterium | reverse complement strand
ACCAGTGGAGTATTAAACCCTTAAGAGAATTTACACAGAACTATTGACATGACCCCATCCAGAGTAACACTTGCAGAAAAGGGCAATAATCCTATATTATGATTTATGAAAATTTATGGCTACTTTTACTTCACAACCTTTGCACTCATCATGCTTTTAACCATTTATCAAGAAAAGACCATGGCTACTGTTAATTCTCCATCTTCAGACAACAAATTAGCTGGTGGTATAAGCAATAGTTTAGAACTTTCAGTAGAAAGACCAAGGGTCCTCTTTAAAAATGGAGGTTTTGAATTAACCTTTGAACTCATACAGAAGGGTAAGGAAATTACTTCTCAGGAGGTCCCCGTAAAGGTCTATACCACAAACGGCGATGTTGTACAGAAGTTAAATCTTGATAAGGAGAAGGTTACCTTTACCCTGATCCTGAAGGATGAGCCCCTGAAAGTGGTTATAGATGAAGCACAAACACTAAAGAGAAAACTCTCTGAGAGCGAGGAAGCAGGTCTTACAAAGGGCATAGAGATTGAACTCAGAAAGGCACCAAAGGTTATGGAACCCAAAAAAATGCTCTCCCTCCCAGATGTAATAGAGGCTGTATCAGATAAAAAGATTATATATATCGGAGAATATCACGATAAATTCAGCCATCATTATTTGCAAAAAAAATTTATAGAAGCCCTCTATGAGAAAAATAAAAAAATAGCCATAGGTATGGAGATGTTCCAGAGACCCTTCCAATCAGTCCTTGATGACTACATAAATGGAAGGATTGAAGAAAGGGAATTCTTAAAACAGACAGAATATTTCAAGAGATGGGGATTTGACTATAACCTCTATAAACCTATCCTTGACCTTGCAAGAGAAAAAACAATCCCTGTTATTGCCCTGAATATCAGGCGGGAGATAACAGAAAAGGTCTCAAGGTCTGGCATAGAGTCCCTTACAGATGAAGAAAAAAAGGAGATACCGGAGGAGATTGATTTTTCAGATTACAGATACAGAGAAAGATTAAAAGAGGTCTTTAAAGAACACAGAAGACCTGAAGGAAATTTCGAATACTTCTATCAATCCCAGTTGCTGTGGGATGAGACCATGGCAAATTCAATAGCAGAATTCCTGAAAAAGGCCCCTGATTATCAGATGGTGGTGCTTGCTGGAGGTGGTCATATAGCCTATGG
>DAISHO010000435.1:0-1185 GCA_036822495.1 Thermodesulfovibrionales bacterium | reverse complement strand
AGAGGAAGAAGAAACCAACAGAGGGAAGATAGACCCTGTGCTCAAAAATAACATCAATTATAGGTATGAAACTTGATGAAGGTGATAGTGTTATATACCACCAGAGGACAAGGAATGTAACAAGGCGGTTTCTCTTAAACATAGAAATTGCAAAGACAATAACAAGAAGATGAGCGATAAAGGACAGGATTGTGGGAAACTCAAAAAGGGATTTTGCAACAGGATAGTCATAATCGAGATTCTGGTTGATAGGTAGAAAGAGAAGTCTAACATATGTCCAGATAACATTGAACTGGGTAATGAGATATTGATAGGGTGTAAGGAGCTTTACACCAAAGCCAGCAGACTCCTCTCCCCCTTTGTATGTAAGGCTCAGCCATAGCCTGTAGGCAACAGTCAATCCTATAAGACTATAAACCCACCATCTCTTCAGCGTATCTTTAAAAGAGCTTAATAGCATAGCATCATATAAAAATAACATTACAGGAAATGTAATAAAATCTTCTCTCGAGGCCATGCCAAGAAAACTCACAATAAATAACCAGACATAAAAAGACCTCTTACCTGTCTCAACCGCCCTTGTGTAAAGGATAAAGCCAAGGAGATAAAAGAATGTTGCCATTGGCATAGACCTGCTTACTATGTATGTAACTGCCTCTGTCTGGACAGGGTGAACAACAAAAAGAATAGCACCAAAAAGGGCTATCTCTCTTGAAAGGGATGTCCACCTATCTCTGAATCTCGGTAAGCTCAGAACTGTAAGAATAAAAAAGTAAAACAGGATGCCATTTAAGGTGTGGAGGAGATTGTTAAATATATGATAGCCCACTACATTGAGGCCTCCAAGGGCATAATTTATTGCAAGGGTTACAAGCAGTAGAGGCCTTGAGCCAACAGGCCCTTCGTTCTTCCAGAAGAAGGATGGGATATTTTCTATATGCTTTATCCTCGGATTCTCAACAATTGTATGCTGGTCATCAAAATGGAAGCTTGCTGTATATGTATTGGAATAGGCAATTCCGACAGAAAGGATTATGAGGGCTATAGCAATTATATTAAATCTTCTCTCAGGATTCACATCACACCTGTCCAAAATAAAGTTTTGAATGGGCATGAGGCCGAAAACAGAGTACAGGCTATAGGCGACAGGGATATTTTTATTTATTTCCTATCGCCTGAAGCCTA
>DAISHO010000434.1:0-1211 GCA_036822495.1 Thermodesulfovibrionales bacterium | reverse complement strand
GCCCTTACTTTATAGCGTGAACCCTTCTCGATGGGGCCTTCAGTGAGTTTTCTAAATTCAATTAATTTATAAGAGGGATTGAGCCTCAGTCTTGGCTCAATCTGCCTTAAAAAGGCGAAGACCTCTTCAGGGGTCCTCTGAATCTCTATGGATTCCCTTATATGCTCCATATTCTTTTTTATATGATACAATGAATTATGGATCAGATAGTAAAGGCAGTGCTCAAAGAAGACCCTGTTCTAGTAGTGAGCCTGATTGACACAGAGACTGTTGAAAAGGCAAGGCAGATTCACGATACTTTTCCAACAGCCACTGCTGCCCTTGGCAGGGTAATCAGTGGAGCCCTTCTGCTTGCATCCTCACTCAAGGATAACCAGAAGGTCACCCTCCAGGTTCGGGGTGACGGACCATTAAGAGAGATAATCGCAGAGGCTGATAGTCTTTACAGGGTAAGGGCCTATATTAAGAGACCCCACATACATATGGGCCTCAGGGATGGAAAACTCGATGTTGGAAGGGCAATTGGAAAAGGTTTTATAAATGTCATAAGGGACCTTGGTCTAAGAGAGATATACCAGAGCAGTGTACCACTCCAGACAGGTGAGATAGCCACTGACCTTGCCTATTATCTGAATGTCTCAGAGCAGATTCCTTCTGCTGTGTCCCTTGGTGTCTATGTTGATCCAGACAATACTGTAAAGGCTTCTGGTGGATTCATGATTCAGAGGCTTCCAGGTGCAAGGGACGAAGTCATATCTTTTATAGAACGGAAATTGAGTAAGATTAAAACAGCAAGCACCATGATACTTGAAGGTCTCAATCCCATTAAGATTATAGAAGAGGCAGTAGGCCTTCCATTTGATATACTAAGCCAGAGCGAGATAACCTACTATTGTCCCTGCACGAAAGAGAGGGTCCTTGATGCAATAGCAGCCCTTGGAAAAAGAGAGATAGAAGATATGATTAAAAAGGGTGATGACCTCGAGATAACCTGTAGATTCTGTGGCAGGGAATACGATGTGACATTGAAGGAGCTAAAAGAGATTCTCCTTACTGGAGAAAGTGAGGGTTTTGGAGGCGAAATTAACACTTGGGGAAGCCCATAGCTGTCCAAAATAAATTAAAATGGTATTTTCAAAAGGGCATAAGGCCTCAAATAGGCTTTAGGCGTTAGGCTTCAGGATATTAGGGAAAAATTCTATAGCCTATAG
>DAISHO010000433.1:0-1216 GCA_036822495.1 Thermodesulfovibrionales bacterium | reverse complement strand
AGGTTCAAAGATGAAGTCAAAGAAGCTATTGTGTTTAGTAGTCCTTGCCTTTCTTGCCTTTTCAGCCTACATGGTATTTAGCTCTTTCAATCACGACCTTGAGGCAGCAAAGAAACTCACCTTTAATGGAACAGCCTACATAGCAGGTCATGGTGGGCATCTTGCTGTTATTGACCTTTCCACAATGGAGCCACCAACGGACATGGAAAAGGGAAGGATTGTAATTACAGAGGCTGGCTCTGAGATGGAAGGTGTTATTGCTGGCATGAAGTTTGAAGAGGTTAAAAAGGCTGGTGGTAGTCATGGGAGTGCCCTTTATGAAAAGAAGCTTATTGTTGGACTTCTCAATGGTAATATTGTTGTTTACGACCTCACGACAGGTAAAAAGTCTGAGCCCATTCAGGTAGGTAAGAAGTTCTGCGATGCTGTTGTTGGACCTGATGGAAACATCTATCTTGAGGATATGGCTGATGGTAATGTCTACATCTTTGACCCAAAGGGTCTTAAGGTTGTTGACAAACTTCCTGTTGGAAAGGCTGTATGTGGTATTGCCTGGACAAGGAATAATGAAAAGGCCTATGTCTCGGACATGCCCCTTGGAGTCGTTTATGTAATAGACTGGAAGACAAAGAAGACAATAAAAGAGATAAAGGATCCTGAGATGACCTTCATACACCAGATAAAGATGGCACCAGATGGAAGACATCTCTGGGTTACAGCTCCAAATGAGTTTGACCCTGGCCTGAAACCAGGAACCCATAAGTCCCAGATAGTTATTATTGATACAAACACAGACAAAGTTGTTGACCATATCGTGCTTCCTGATGATGTAAGACCTCACGATGTAGAATTTACACCAGACAAAAAATATGCACTCCTTTCATCAAGGACATATGAGAATGACAGTATCCTTGCTGTTCTGGACCTCAAGGAGAAGAAGATTGTTCAGAAGGTCTCTGCCTGCTATGCCTGCCACAGTAAGTATGGCATAGAGGTGAGGATTGATAAGGGTTCTCCACTCCTCTGCGGGATAGTTGTGGACTGGAAGAAGTAGGCAGCTTTAAAAAAATAACTGGTGGAGTGATTGTTGAAGAGAGGGGGAAGTAATTCCCCCTCTCTTATAATCAAATATGATGAATCATAGCTGTCCAAAATAAATTAAAAATGGTATTTTAAAGAGGGCATAAGGCCTCAAATAGGCTTTAGGCTATAGACT
>DAISHO010000432.1:0-1219 GCA_036822495.1 Thermodesulfovibrionales bacterium | reverse complement strand
TCAGAAAACCTCAGGGGTAGAAGGGCTGGCTCTGAGGAGGACCTTAAGGTAGCAAGTTTTATAAAAGAGGCCTTTAAAGAGGCAGGTCTTGAGCCTTACTATGAAAAGGATTATCTTGAGCAATGGAAGGAAAAGGAGCTAAGCCTTATCAATATAGCAGGAAGAATTAAAGGACGCTCTGATGCCTGTATAGTTATAGGTGCCCATTATGACCATCTTGGAACCGACGATAAAGGCAATATCTACCCTGGTGCTGATGACAATGCAAGTGGCATAGCCCTTCTTATTGAGCTTGCAAGGATAATGGCAGAGACTTCTCACGACAAAGAGCTCATTTTTGTTGCCTTCAGCGGTGAAGAAATCGGAAGGCTTGGCTCAAGGTATTTTGTCAAAAACAGTGAACTGAAAAGATGTATTGCCATGATTAATCTCGATACTGTTGGAAGACTTTATGATAAAAGATTAATTATCATAGGCACCCATTCTGCCAAGGAATGGCCTTTGATACTTAAAGAGGCATCTATTATATCAGGCATTGAGATAGATATAGCAAAAGAGGACCTCGACTCGAGTGACCAGAAGAGTTTTGAGGAGGCAGGCATCCCAGCAATCCAGCTATTTTCAGGTCCCCATGAGGATTATCATAGACCTTCTGATACAATGGACAGACTTGACATGGAAGGAATAATAAGAATCGGTAGGTTTACCTTAGGGCTTCTAAGGAGCCTTGACCATTCCTCAGGCCTGAGTTTTACTGGCTCTTTAGAAAAAGGTCCTTTAAGGACAGAAAGAAGGATTAGTCTTGGTACCATACCTGACTTCACATATAAAGGAAGGGGCTACAGGATTGCTGGTGTAATTAAAAACTCACCAGCAGACCTGGCTGGATTAAAGGAGGGAGATGTAATTATAGAGATAGATTCGAGACCTGTTAATAGTTTGAAGGAACTCTCAGAATATCTTAAGACCCTCAAGCAAGGCCAGAGGGTAAATGTAAAAATACAGAGGAATGGAGAAGAGATTGTCTTTGATTTAGAGGTGAGAGAACTGAGATGAAGACAGGAATTGAGTTTTGTTCACTGCTGGACAAAACAAGTTGAAATGAGCTTGTCAAAGGGGCACAAGGCCTCAAAAACATAAAAGAAGTGACAGAATTTATTTTAGAGGTATAATGAGGTTATTAATATTCTTTGTAAGGTATATTAAGGTCATGATAGGT
>DAISHO010000431.1:0-1231 GCA_036822495.1 Thermodesulfovibrionales bacterium | reverse complement strand
TAGGCATTATAACTCATTATGGATATTTATTCTTTAGCAGAAATTTAAAAAGGAGGTTTCAATGTGTGAGGTGAAAGAAGGCATCAGAGGAAATTTTAAGACTATACCTGTAAAAGAGGCAGTGGGCACTGTCCTTGCTCATGATATTACAGAGATAAGGCGAGGAGAGTTTAAGGGGCGGGCTTTTAAGAAGGGACATGTGGTGAGGGAGGAAGATATAGAGCATCTATTAAGACTCGGCAAGGAGCATCTCTATGTCCTCGAGATTGGTCTTGATGAGATGCATGAGGATGAAGCAGCCTATGCCCTTGCCAGTGCCTTAATCGGTGAAGGCGTTGAGATTTCTGGAGAACCAAAAGAAGGAAAGATTAACATTATAGCTCAGAGGGATGGTCTCCTCAAGGTCAACAAGGAAGCCCTTCTCCAATTTAATATGCTTGGTGATGTTATGTGTGCAACCTTTCACAATAACTCAGTTGTTAAGAAGGGTCAGGTTGTTGCAGGCACAAGGGCTATCCCCCTTGTTGTAAAAAGAGAAACTGTAAAAAGGGCTGTAGAGATTGCAGAAAGTGCAAGGAATCAAGGGCCTTCAGCCCCTTCAGGAGTTATAGAAGTAAAGGCTATGAGAAAGCCAAAGGCAGGTATTGTGATTACAGGAAATGAGGTCTATTATGGAAGGATTAAGGATGCCTTTGCTCCTATAATAACAAAGAAGATTGAGGACTTTGGAGGAGAGATTGTTGGTATTTATTATGCACCTGATGATGTAGAGCATATTGAGGCAAGGTTAAGGGAGCTCTTTCAGGCTGGGGCAGACCTTTTAATTACAACTGGTGGTATGTCTGTTGACCCTGATGATGTAACAAGATTTGCTATCAGAAGACTTGGTGCTACGGACATTACCTATGGCTCAGCAGTCCTTCCAGGGGCAATGTTCTTAATAGCCTATCTTCAGCCTTCAGCCTTCAGCCTTCAGCCTATTCCCATTCTTGGTATCCCTGCCTGCGGGATGTATCATAAGACAACTGTGTTTGATTTAATACTTCCGAGGGTCCTTGCAGGTGAAAGAATAGGAAGATACGAGCTTGCTGAACTTGGCCATGGTGGATTATGTCTCAATTGCAAGGAATGCCGATTTCCTGTATGCCCTTTTGGAAAGTAATATTAATCATTTTAACATAGCTGTCCAAAATAAATTAAAATGTTATTTTCAAAAGGGCATAAGGCCTCA
>DAISHO010000430.1:0-1249 GCA_036822495.1 Thermodesulfovibrionales bacterium | reverse complement strand
ATAAAGACAGGCTCGTGCATCATTACAATTCTTTTACCATTAATGATGGTTGTATAGGGCTGATGGTAGATACTGCCATTAAATTTTTCCCTTAGTAAAAGCTTATCGCCATCATTATTTCCAAATATCCCTGTTAAAGGACATTGTAGGTCCTTCAGAACCCTTATAGTAAATGGTGATGTAAAGTCTCCTGCATGGAAGACATGGGCAATTCCTTCAGAATTTATTATCTCTACAGCCTTCTTAAGATTGTTTAGATTATCGTGAGTATCAGACATTATAGCTATTTTCATGGTCCTCCCAAAACATAATATTATTCAAGCACAGGATATCTCTTTTAATCTCAGGGCATAATTATCAATACCCGTCGAACTCCTTAAACCATTATAGATTATATCTGCAAGCTCAAGAAGATTCATTGTATCCTCTCTATTATATTCAAGAAGGAGTTCAAGGGCTTCTCTTGAACCCCTTCTATACATCTGCCATAAAAGCACTGCATCATAACCATCGAGACCTTGAACGGATTCAGTCCTCTTGATTCCGAAATAAGCCTCCAGTTTTTTAAGGCCGCCGTTCAGACCAAGCCTTCTTGCACCAGAGCAGAGGTCAAAATGAGGTTTGTTTATCCTCAAACCAGGAAATGACCTTAAAAGAAAAGGTATGTCAAAAGAACTACCAAAAAATGTGATAATTATATCAGCCCTGTCGATCTCATACTGAAGACTCTGCCTTGTGAGATTTTCACCCTTGATAAGGGCCTTCCAGGAAAGGCCATCATAAAGTCCAACTACTGTTACATATCCTCCTCTACCTGGCTGATAACCATTCGTTTCTATATCAAGACATAGTACCCTTGACCGCAATTCTTTAAATAGCCGCCAGTGCTCCCGCTTTTTAAGATTCATAGCAAAAAATTCAGAATCTGATGCTGAAAGGGCACTGTTAAATGTGTAAATGATATTATCAAAATAACCTTTCTTTTCTCTCGGTATGCCAGAGATTGAATCAGCCTCAAGAAAATCATTCCATGTTAATATCCCCTGTCTCCATATATGCCTCTCAAGTCTTTCACCAATTCCATGTGCCACTGAAAAGGTATGCCTTATCATAAAAATAAATTCCTTTCAAGTAATTTTAAATAATTATATCACAACACACCTGTCCAAGATAAATCTTAAAGGGGCATAGGGTCAACTATTACTTACGCCATTAGCAAAAGACACAAAAGGCGACTCCTTAATGTAAC
>DAISHO010000429.1:0-1277 GCA_036822495.1 Thermodesulfovibrionales bacterium | reverse complement strand
TTTTCATGGGGATTGTAACTCTCTACAAAGGGTTTAAGATAAGGATATTCAAGGGCCTTACCCGTTACCATTGGATACATGAGAACCGATACCATTAAGACCATAACAAGATAAAGATAAACCATATATCTGAACCTTTCTCTCAATGTATTAATAACGCCTCCAATAATTATAAAGGCAAAGGGTGTTATAGAGACTGATGAAAGAACATATATATCCCTGTTCATTGAGGCAAGCACCATCGGGATATAAGAGGAAAGGAAAAGACCTAAGGGATGGAAGTACTCTACTATCTTATGCCTTAATAAAATGAACACGATGCATGGCCAGACGAGAAGCCATATAAGGGGATTTCCCATCGAAACAGTTACATAAGGTGTGCCACCCGAGTATGTAAAAATGCCATAGCCCGTGGGAATAATGAACCACAGCAGGGGTTTTCCGGGATTTCTTATCGCCTCTTCAACGGGGTTCACCAATATGGTGTTAAGATAGTAGAGCTGTTTCTGATAATGGAGCCATTCTATAATGTCATAGCCCCTTGTGAACCAGGGGATAAAGGTGAGGAGATATACAGTAAAAGGCAGTAGTGTAAGATGGGATAAGAGGCTCAGGGAGTCTCTTTTTTTTGTTACAACAAGATGGATTAGGCAGTACATTAATGGGAACAATGCCTGCCACTTTGACGCCATACCGAGTCCAAAGGCTATACCCGAAAGCGTCAGGAATAAAAGGCGATCTTTTTTTATAAACATAAAGTATAGATAAACGCCAAGGAGGATAAAGAATGCCGTTGTCGTCTCCTGAATAGCCTGTCTGGAGAAGGATATGTGGAGTGGGTCAATAGCTATGAAGAACATGGCAATAGCCGCTGCAACACGGTCTTTTAGAAATTCCAGAGCAAGGAGATAGACAAGGAGGACGCACAGTATGCCTGCAAGAAGGCTTGGTCCGTATACGCCGAGAGCTCCCTTGCCAAAGAGCCTTGTAGAGAGATAAATCAGGATGTTTCTTAGATTTGGATGGTGTATCATGCTCGGTCCGATATGGCCTCTTTCCATATAATTTTCAGCAGAGATGACAAAGAGGACATCGTCTCCGAGTGGAGGCTGTGAGGAAAGAAAGACCACCCGAGCTATGATACCAATGACAAACAGGGATGTGATAATTATAAATCCCGTTCTATTAGCCATTTAAGCCTCGTGAATTTTTCTAATGCCTCTTTGTTTTTATAATCCTTTGGTTCGTAGAATCTGATTGAATCATACCTTATACCT
>DAISHO010000428.1:0-1277 GCA_036822495.1 Thermodesulfovibrionales bacterium | reverse complement strand
AGGCGATAGGACGTCTCGTAAGTCTGGCACTCAGGTCTAATATAGAGCCTGAAGAGATAATAAAACAGCTCAAGGGTATCTCCTGTCATCAGCCAGCATGGCACAATGGAGGAAGGATTCTCAGCTGTTCTGATGCGATAGCAAAGGCCATTGAAAGATACAGGGTAATCCAGAAGTCTGATGGCAATGGAGACAATAAGCACACCATTTCTGATAAATATTACCAATCTTTTGGCGAAAGTAACGGTTCCATCCTTCATCCTTCAGACTCATCTACTACTTCGCCGTCAAAGGCCATACCATTCGGAAGCTGCCCTGAATGTGGTGGTGCTGTGGAGCATGAAGGTGGCTGTGCTGTATGCAGAAGTTGTGGATTTACAAAATGTGGTTGACATTGCCCCTCTTTTTGTAATATGTTATTTTTTATATGGCACTAAGATTAGGTGAACTGCTTGTTTCTGCAAATCTGATAACTCCTGACCAGCTCAAGGAGGCACTTGAGCTACAAAAACGAGAGGGTGGAAGGATAGGTAGTAAACTTATTAAGCTCGGATTTGTTACAGAAGAAAAGATTGTAAACCTCCTGAGCAAGCAGTATGGGGTACCTGCCATAAACCTTTCTGACTACAATATTGACCCAAATATAATCAAACTTGTTCCCAAAGACCTCGCCCAGAAACATCTTATTATACCTGTAACGAGGGTAGGACCTAACCTAACTATCGCGATGGCTGATCCAACAAATGTCTATGCAATAGATGATGTGAAATTTATCACAGGATACAATGTTGAAGTTGTGGTAGCGAGTGAATCTGCAATTATAGAGGCAATTTCGAAATATTATGGTGCATCACTTGTAGTATCTTCAAAGGGAAGGGAACCGGTTTCCAGCAAGCAGGTACAAAAAGGCACAACCCCTACCCCTGAAGTAAACATTGAAGACTCTGATCTCACTGATATGGATAAGATTGCAGAAACGGCAATTCAGGTTGTTGAAGGAGGCGAAGAAACAGAGGAGGGAGAGTTTGTTGAGGATGTTGAAGCACCAATAGTAAAACTCGCGAATGCCATATTAATCAATGCCATTAATCAGAGGGCAAGTGACATACATATTGAACCTTATGAGACTTCACTAAGGGTAAGATACAGGGTTGATGGGGTCATGTATACAGTCCAGACCCTTCCGACAAAGATAAAAAATGCCCTTACATCAAGGATAAAGATAATGTCAAAGCTTGATATTGCAGAACGAAGACTTCCACAGGATGGAAGGATAA
>DAISHO010000427.1:0-1296 GCA_036822495.1 Thermodesulfovibrionales bacterium | reverse complement strand
TGGTGCTCACAGAACCTGATATAGAAAACATCATGAGGGCTAAAGCTGCTATATATGCAGGTGTGTCTCTTCTTCTGAAAGAGGTAGGCCTTGACCTTAGCAATCTCCAGAAGGTGTATATAGCAGGTGGTTTTGGAAATTATCTGAATCCCAAAAAGGCAATACTGCTGGGGATGCTACCTGACCTTCCAGAGGACAGGTTTGTATTTCTTGGAAATACCTCTATAGCAGGTGCCTATCTCTGCCTTTTGAGTGAAAGGATGCGTGAGGAGGCTGAAGAGATCAGCCAGAGGATGACCTATATGGAGCTCTCTGTTTCAAGAGGATTTATGGACGAATATCTCTCAGCCCTCTTTCTCCCACATACAGAGATAGAGAGATTTCCTTCAGTAATAGGTTTAAGGCGTTTATAGGCTACAGGCTATAGGCAACAGGCTATAGATTTTTTTCCTAATATCCTGAAGCCTATAGCCTATCTTAAGGAGGTAAGGATGCTTAAGGAACTGAAATATGATGAAAAGGGGCTTATCCCGGCTATAATTCAGGATATTAATACTGGGGAGGTTTTGATGATGGCTTATATGAATGAGAACTCTCTTAGGATGACCCTTGAGACAGGCTATACCCATTTCTGGTCAAGATCAAGACAGAAATACTGGAAGAAGGGAGAGACCTCGGGAAATGTTCAGGAGGTAAAAGAGATACTTGTTGATTGTGACAATGATACACTCCTTATAAAGGTAATTCAGCACGGAAGCGGTGCCTGCCATACAGGAAACAGGACATGCTTTTATAGAGATATAAATAGGCTGAAGGCTGAAGGCTGAAGAGTTATGGATTGCATCTTTTGCAAGATAGTAGAAAAAAAGATTCCCTCAAAGATTCTTTATGAGGATGACCTCTGTCTTGCCTTTGAGGACATAAATCCTCAGGCACCAGTCCATGTCCTTGTTATACCAAAGAGGCATCTTTCAACAGCCCTTGAGCTAAAGGAGGAAGACAGGAACCTTGCAGGCCATCTCTTCCTCATTGCGAACAGGATTGCAAAAGATAAAGGCATAGCTGAGAAAGGCTTCAGACTGGTTCTGAACTGCAACCGCGAGGCAGGCCAGACAGTATTCCATCTCCACCTTCATGTCCTTGGCGGAAGACCTATGCACTGGCCACCCGGGTAGACCTGAAAGACTATTTGCGCAATGCCTTCTGATTACACTGCTGTCCAAAATAAATTAAAATAGTATTTTAAAGAGGGCATAAGGCTTCAAAAACACAAAAGAAGCGACAGGATTTATTTTT
>DAISHO010000426.1:0-1306 GCA_036822495.1 Thermodesulfovibrionales bacterium | reverse complement strand
GATGTATCTACCAATATTCAGGCTCATTACACTTATAAAGTGACCAAAGTCAAAGGCCTAATCTTCTTCAGGGTTTTTTTTACTATACTCCTATTAGGTTCTTATATTCTTTTTAAGATAGGGCCATATCCATTCCCTTATTATCATCTTATCAAATATCTTGTTTACAGTGTATTCATTCTCAGTATAGTTTATCTCCTTCTGCTCAGGCATATTAAAAATCTTCGCAGATTTGCCTATCTTCAGCTTATTATTGACTCAATATTAATCATATTTCTTATCTTCATGACAGGTGGCGTTGAAAGCTGGTTCAGCTTTCTGATGGCCTTGAATGTAATAGCAGGAGCCATTGTAGTTGGAAGGCCAGCTGGCTATGTTATAGCAACCGTCCTCGGTATCCTCTATGGCACCCTTATGGATCTACAATTCTATAGAATAATTCCAATAGGATATGAATCATCCCTTAAGGTTACCCATTTTTTGTATAACATCTTCATACATATCTCTGCACTTTATCTTGTTGCCTATCTATCAGGTCATCTTACAAGCAGACTCGAAAAGACATATAAAAGTCTCGAGAAAACACAACATGACCTTGTAGAACTAAAGGCCCTCAATACGATGATTGTAGAGAATGTGCCAAGTGGGATCGTAACTACTGATATTTCATGGAAGATAATCGCCTTTAATTCTCCAGCAGAGCAGATTACAGGTATCAGTAGGGATGAGGTGATAGGAAAGGGATTAGTAGAGATTTTCCCTTTTCTCGGTCAGAAGATTCTCACCGCCACACTTCCATTCAGAACAGAAGGCATTATTAAAGCGAGAACCGATAGCGGGCTGAAGGAAAGGATAATAGGGATCACCCTCAATAACTTTAAGGCTGATGGTTCTTCAGGAGTAATAGGGGTATTTCAGGACCTCACAGAGATTAAAAAAAGAGAAGAGGAGGCAAAAAGAAAAGAGAAGCTTGCAGCAATAGGTGAACTCTCCAGAAACATAGCCCATGAAATCAGAAATCCACTTGCTTCATTAAAAGGTTCAATTGAGATACTCCTTGAAGACAGGGTTCCAGAGGAACAAAAGAAAAGATTAATGGAGATAGCGATTAGGGAGATGGATAGATTGAATAAAATAATAACAGATTTTCTTCTTTATACAAGGCCTGCACCACTTAATATTAAAAGCTTTAATCTTATGGACCTGCTGGATGAAGTAATCTTAATGTTGCGGACTTCACATAGAGCAGAAAATATTGAAATTAAAAAACAGGGGCCCCCAAGCCTTGAGATCACTGCTGATGAAT
>DAISHO010000425.1:0-1323 GCA_036822495.1 Thermodesulfovibrionales bacterium | reverse complement strand
CATTCTTTGCTGAAATGTGAAGAATCATTTCAATCTTTTTATAATACTGGGGAGGCTCTGGATTTCTCTCACCTATTATCTCTATCTTGAATGACCTTAATTCAGCCTTCATTTTTTGAAGGAAGGAAACCACATCTATACCCATACATCCAGCGAGACTGAGCAAGAGGGCCTCTGTTGGTGCACATCCCCACTGAATATGGGCATCAAACTCAATCTCGTATCCCCTTTGGGTTCTGCCAAGAAATATCAACTCCCTTTCCCATGTAAGAGTCCCTTTTGTTACAGGTGTTATCTTTTCCTTATAACCTTTCAATGATTCTTCAAGCAGGGTGTCTTTTTCCTTATCCATAAAAATCTCCTCCTTATGGGTATATTATGTATACTTAATCTTATCTGACAGTATTTGGTGGCGAAAGTAATAGCTGAAGAGCTAACCTCTCCTTACCCTGATAGGTCTGTCTTTTTTTCATGAGATTCATTATATCATTAATAATCTGATTTTTTGGGATATCCCATCGGGGTGCAATCAATAGATTATCTGGTGCAACAGCAAAAAGCCTTTGAAGGACAATATTTGGCGAGAGTCTTTCAAGGAAATCTACAAGGAGCTCTATATACTCTTCATAGGTGAATGTATGGAAGGGATTGGTAGAATATATCTTTTCGAGGACTGTGTCTTTTACAACCTGAAGCTGGTGTATCTTCAGGAATTCAACAGGGAGGTCTGAAATCGTATCAGCCATCTGGAGCATCTCTTCCCTTGTCTCTGTAGGAAATCCAAGGATTATATGGGCGCCGATATGGATATTCCTTCCTGCTGTCAGGTCCAGTGCCTTTAAGAAGGTATTGAAGTCATGGCCCCTGTTGATGAATTCCAGGGTCTTATCGTATATGGATTGCAGACCATACTCAATCAATATAAAGTATTCCCTTGCGAGTTCCTCAAGCATCCTGAGTTTATCTTCATCCACACAATCAGGCCTTGTGCCTATAGCCAGCCCTATGACACCTTCCTCTGAAAGGGCTTCTCTATAAAGGGCCTCGAGCCTTTCTACTGAAGCATAGGTGTTTGTATAGGGCTGGAAGTAAACAAGAAATTTCTTTGCCCCGTATCTCTTTGAGACATGGGCGATGCCATTTCTGATCTGTTCTTTTATTGATAGAAAAGGCCTTGCCTCTGGTGGCCTGAAACTGTCATTATTACAGTAAATACAACCACCCCATCCAACAGTTCCATCCCTATTAGGGCAGGTAAAACCTGCATCCACATTTACCTTGTGAACAGTTGTCCCGAATCTTTTCTTGAGATAGCTTCCAAAG
>DAISHO010000424.1:0-1339 GCA_036822495.1 Thermodesulfovibrionales bacterium | reverse complement strand
TATTAGAATTTTTCTAATATCCTGAAGCCCGAAGCCTTCAGCCTACGGACTTAAGCCTACAATAGCCTTTTCCTTTCCCACTATTACAACAAGACCTTCTGCCTTAAGGAGCCTTCTTGTTGTTTTTATTATATCATCTTTTGTAACTGAGCGAATAAGTTCAGGATATTTTTTTATATAGTCATCTCCGAGTTCAAAAAACTCAGCAAGGGTGAGGAAATCCGCTATCTTCTTTGTTGTATCGAGCCTTCTCAGGAGACTCCCTGTAAGATAAGCCTTTGCATCCTCAAGCTCTTCATCTGTCACTCCATCTCTCAAAAGCCTTTCAATCTCTTCTTTTATAACTCTAATGGCAATTCCTGCCTGTTCGTTCTTTGTCTGGAGCTCTATTACAAAAAGGCCTGGCTCTTCATTTACAGTAAAATAACTTGAGATATCATAGGCAAGGCCCATCTCATCCCTTATCTTCTGTACAAGCCTTGAGCTAAAACCACCTCCACCAAGGATGTAGTTGAGCACAGAGGCAGTATAATAATCAGGGTCTTTTCTATTTATTCCAGGAAGCCCGAAGAGGATATTTGCCTGCGTAAGTTCTCTGTTAATTATAATAGGGTTAAGGCGATAGGCTGAAGATTCCTCTAAGGTAGTATTTTTTTCCTTCAGCCTTAAGCCTTTAGCCTTAAGCCTATCTTTGGGCTTCCAGTCCTCAATCCCTTTAAGGAGTTCCTCAAGCTCCTTTTCATCAATATCACCTGCCACAACAAGGATTGACCTTTCAGGCCTGTAAAATCTATTGTGGAAATCTTTGAGGTCATCCCTTGTAATCTTTTCAATTGTTTCAGGTGTTCCGTCAACAAGCCTTCCATAAGGATGGTCTTTGAAAAGTTCCTTCCTGAGGGTTTTTATTGCTACATAGCCGGGCTCTTCATTCCTTTTCTGAAGAGAGCTTATCAGGATTGCCTTTTTCTTGTTAAACTCTTCAATGGGAAAGGTGGGAGATTTGACCATATCTTTGAAGAGATTGAAGGTGTTTTTAATGTCCTTTTTGAGGGTATAGAGGGAAAGGAGTGTGTAGTCGTATTCTGTCTCTGCTGAAAAAGAGGCGCCAACAAATTCAAATTCCTCGCTTATTTCCTCGGCATTCATTGAAGAAGTTCCGTGAGAGAGCATTTGGGCTGTGAGACTCGCAAGCCCAGCCCTGTCAGAAGGCTCCTCTTTTGAGCCAGCCTTTATGAGAAGATTTACCGCCACAATTGGAAGGTCATGTCTTTCTACAAGCAGGACCTTAAGGCCATTTGGAAGATGAAATCTTTTGACCTGTAGGCTAACTGTTGTTCCT
>DAISHO010000423.1:0-1340 GCA_036822495.1 Thermodesulfovibrionales bacterium | reverse complement strand
CTGAAGCAATAGATATTCAAGCTCCTTTGATGACCTGAGCCACTCAGGTATCTCTTCAGGGTCTCTTATCTCGAACCTTGAGCCGTGAACCCTTTTTGCATCAATAGCAACAACGATACACTGGCTTCCGAATCTCTCTGCAGCCCGTCTGACAAATTCCGGGTCATTAACAGCAGCTGTGTTTATCGATACCTTATCACATCCAGAATTCAGCAGGTCCCTTATATCATCAAGGCTCTTAATGCCGCCACCAACAGTGAGGGGCATGAAGACCTGAGAGGCTGTCCTTTCAACAACATCGAGGATTATCTTCCTCTTTTCATGAGATGCCGTAATGTCAAGAAATACAAGCTCGTCAGCACCCTGTTCATCATAAAAAATAGCATTCTCAACAGGGTCTCCAGCATCTCTCAGGTTCACAAAGGAGACACCTTTTACAACCCTGCCATCCTTAACATCAAGACATGGTATGATTCGTTTAGCAAGCATAAATACATTGCCTTTGTCTCTCAAATGTCATATTTTTATTCCTGTCATTTTTGGCGTGTTCATGTATTGAGCCTTCTGGAGGCATATCCTTTCTATGAATAATCAGGTCTATCTTCTGGTCTCCTATCTTTAACTTAAGTTCTGATAGAAATCGAGCCCTTGTCCCCATATCAATTTCTTTAGAGCTTTCGATATAGAAGATATCAATATCACCGCCTCGCCTTCTATTATCAGTCCTTGAGCCGAATATCCGTACTCGCAGTCTTCACCGAAGAATCTTCGGGCATTCTCTCTTATAAGTTTAATGTCTCCTCAGATATTCTCATCTGAGATTGACCTGCCAATTTCCATCGCCTCTTTCAGATCTATCGCACCTGTGTATAATGCCTTACCTGTTATTACTCCCCAGAGTCTTTTTATCTCCTTAAGCCTCTTTATATCATCAATGGATGAGACGCCTCCTGAGGCAATCACAGGTATATTCACTGTCTCAACCATCTCTCTTATTGCCTCAATATTCGGTCCGGTAAGCATCCCATCCTTTGAGATGTCTGTATAGATTATCCCCCATGCTCCATACTCCTCCATTTTCAGGGCAAGCTCCTTTGCCTTCACATTCGTGACCTCTACCCATCCCTTAACAGCAACGAGCCCATCCTTCGCATCAATCCCAACTATTATCTTACCTGGAAATCTCCTTGAGGCCTCTTTTATAAGTTCAGGCCTTTCTATTGCAACTGTGCCGAGAATCACCCTGTTAATCCCGAGACCAAGGAGCATCTCGATCCTCTCCATATCCCTTATTCCGCCACCCAGTTCTATATCCACACTTACAGCCCTTCTTATGTTTT
>DAISHO010000422.1:0-1340 GCA_036822495.1 Thermodesulfovibrionales bacterium | reverse complement strand
ATTTGATATTGTTTTCTTCAGCTATATCTACATATTCAAAGGCACCTGCTGAGGCCTTCACAACATCTGGTGTAATGCCTGCCTGCCTGCGCCTCTGAATGATTACTCCATCCACTCCTCCTGCCTCTGCAACCCTCAGGATTGCACCAAAGTTCCTCGTATCCTCTACTTCATCAAGGAGCAGAAAAAGGCAGGAGCTCCTGTCACTTACTTTCTTAAGAAGTCCTGCTGTGTCAGTTAATCTCTTCTTTCTTACAAGGGCTCCAATGGATTGATGACCTTTTGGAAAGCGTGAGCTAAAGAATCTCTCCTCAACAATCCTGAGGGGGATATTCAGTTCCTTAGAAAGTTGAAGTATCTCATTAAGCTCTTTTTTCCTTGAAGAGGAGATATAAAGTTCTCTGACCCTTCCTGCCTTCAGGGCCTCTTTTACAGGATTAATTCCATATATAAATTCCATCACAGTTGAGAGCTATATTTTATAGATATCGCTTCGATGCTTAATAGCATATATTGTAATAGTATGGGAAGCATGTTCAATAGAGTAAATAACCCTCCAATCACCAAATCTGAGCTTATATTTATCTTTAAACTTTCCTTTAAGTGAGGTGGGGTTAATATTTTCTATATTTTGAGAAAGCCAGTCTATTTTATTTGCAATATTCTGGGCAATTGTTTTATCAAGACGAGCTAAATCTTTTTCTGCCTGTATTGTGAAGTTGACAGAATATCCCATTCAATTAGCTCAGTCCAAGTCTTTTCTTTACCTCTTCAAAGGGTATTCTTTCCTTAGATGCAATAGAATTTTCAAGGGCTTGAACAAATTCTTCTCTTAACTCAAGCCCGTAATCAGGATCGATAAGCTCCCTTATTTTTTCTTCTATTACTTTGCCTATTAATTCTTTAAGCTCCTCTATGCTCATATCAGCAACTTTCATGCTAAAACCTCCTTTAATTTCTATTAATTCATAAATATTATAACATTTTCACTCATAGGCTCCTTGCCTTCTCCAGCCTGTTTTTTCACAAGCCAGACTGACCACTTAGACCTCATTATTCTACCCCTCCACCAGTCTACTACTGCCCCCAAAATCACAAGATCTTTGGGAATCCTTGTTTATCTCAAAAGATTCCGCCTACCTTATCCTCCTCAGCCATAATGTCAAAGATAGTATAGGCAAGCAATTAAGTTGTGCCTCAAAATCTCCACGGTTGAGTGCTCTATCCTCAGCTTATTTGAGGTCCTTGTGCCCCTTTTAAAATAGCACATTATTCACACCTGTCCAAGATAAATCTTAAAAGGGCATGAGGCCGATAAAGCACAAAAGGCGACTCCTTAA
>DAISHO010000421.1:0-1353 GCA_036822495.1 Thermodesulfovibrionales bacterium | reverse complement strand
GCCTATAGCCTGTAGCCTACCATAGCCTGTTCTTTGGCCTCATGCCCTTTTAAGAATTATTTTGGACAGGTGTATTCAGATATAATGATTGAATCATCAATGTTACAGGATAAGTTTCATAAGCTTGTAGAGCTATTGAAGGAGATGGATAGTGCTATCCTTGCCTATTCAGGTGGAGTTGATAGCACCTTTCTCTTAAAGGCGATGAAGCTAAGCGGGATGAAATTTGTTGCTGTCACATCTATATCTGAAACCACCCCTCCTGATGACCTGGAGGTTGTAAAAAGGCTTATAAAGGAACTCGATGTTGAACACATATTTATAAATGGAGAGGAATTAAAAAGGGTGGAATTTGTTAGAAATGACAGGGATAGGTGTTTTTACTGTAAAGACTCTTTATTTGCTCGTCTCATGAAGATAAAGGAAAGACTCGGTTATGCCTTTATTGTTGACGGTAGCACCATAGATGACCTTTCTGATTATAGACCTGGCAGAAAGGCTGCAGAGATTTATGGGGTTAGGAGTCCTCTTATCGAGGCTGGCATTTCTAAGAAGGAGATAAGGCACTTAAGCAGAGAATTAGGGCTAATAACATGGGACAGGCCTTCTTCACCATGTCTTTCTTCAAGAATACCTTATGGTGTAATGATTACACCAGAGGCCCTTCAGAGGATAAAAGGAGCAGAGGAGGTTTTAAAAAAGGCAGGGTTCAGGATTGTAAGGGTTCGGGATTACTGGCCTATGGCAAAGATAGAAGTTGCTCCTGTGGAGTTCGGGGGATTTTTGAAGGAAGGGATCCGTGAAAAGATTGTTGAGGAGATAAAGGCCTGTGGTTATAATACTGTTGTCCTTGACCTTGAGGGATATAAGCAGGGGAAATTAAACGAACCCGCTGAGGGCAAAATAACACTTAAGGAAGGGTCACTATCTTGACCTCACCACTCTTTCCAGGAGAACCAAGGTCTTTACCATTAAGTATTAATCTTATGCCTCCAGCATTCCCAATAAGTAACTTAAAGTCTTTTTCTGACCTGTATTGAGTAACCTCACCAGGTCTCATGGTTATGTCATGAGAGCCTTCAGATGTATCTACCTTGAGCCATGTGAGTTCTGTAGCAACTATCTTGAGGTTAAAGGCATAGTTTTTTTCACCTTCTGCCTTTTCGGTGGTAGAAGTGACAGTTGGGATTTTCTGTCCACTTATCTCAGGGGAAGAGGATTTATATCCTTCTTTTTCTGACAGCACCGATGAGCTGGTTGTGTCCCAAGGTTTGGAAGTAACAGGAGATTGTTTGGAAGTAACTTCTGGTGGAGTAGGGATATCGAGCTTTACATTAGTCCTTGTTGTTTTAA
>DAISHO010000420.1:0-1353 GCA_036822495.1 Thermodesulfovibrionales bacterium | reverse complement strand
AAGGCACTTAAAATATTGATCCTTATCCTTCTGACTCTTCTATTATCCCTTGAAGGCCTCTGGCTTATTGCCATACCAGAAGGTCTTATAAGAGAGAAGATTATCTCCTCAATTCCAGAGGGTATAGTTACAGAACTCGATGGAGTTAAGAAGGGGGCTTTCTTTAATATATCCATCGAGAGGGTATTGCTCAAAAGGGGAGGTCTTGAGCTTCCCCTTGAAGATATAAGGGCTCAAATAGATTATTTATCCATTTTTAAGGGAAGGCTCAGAATCTATCTTATAGCCCATATTGGCGAAGAAGGCATAGTAGAAGGCCTTGCAGGTTCATCTGAATTGAGGATAAAGGCTCATGGCATAAAACTCTCTGACATTAAAATCCCCTTATTAAAAGGCGAGGCAATCATGGCCATAGATGGAGAGATAATGAATAATAAAGGCACCATAAGATTTTCAGCACAGGATGCAAGGCTTGAACCTTTCAGTGACAGAGGGCTCTACTTACCACTGAATCTTATTAATTCTATAAAAGGAAGCATTAACATAATTCCTGAGAAGATCCTTCTGGAGTCTGTAACCCTCAGTGGGAAGGACCTTTATGGAAGGCTTAAGGGTTCGATAAATCAGACACAGGCTGACCTGACTCTCGAACTCATGCCAGAAAAAGAGGTCAATTCTACATTAATGTTATTAATCCCAAAAAACCTCATCTCACCTGGCTACTATAAAATAGAAATAAAGAGAGAATTATGAAGAGATCAGTTGTTGCTATTGTAGGAAGGCCCAATGCCGGGAAATCAACTCTTTTTAACAGGCTCATAAAACAGAGGCGGGCTATAACAGAAAAGACGCCTGGTGTAACCCGTGATAGGATAGAGGCTGAACTTGAATGGGAAGGAAGAAGGTTTGTCCTTGTCGATACTGGAGGATTCACTGATTCAGAGAGCCCAATAATTGCACAGGTAAGAAAACAGGCCCTGTATGCCATTGATGAGGCAGATGTGGTAATCCACCTCCTTGATTCAAAGATCGGAGTCTCGCCAGAGGACATGGAGCTCATGAGGCTTCTGAGGGAAAAAGGCAAGAAGACAATCCTTGCAGTAAATAAGATAGATACTCCATCAAAAAAGGACCTGATATATGAATTCTTCAAACTTGGCGATGAACCCCTTCCTGTATCAGCCCAGACAGGCTACGGCATAGAGGAATTACTCGAAAGGGTTATCTCATACCTGCCAGAAAAAAAAGAGCAGGAAGAGACAGGACATTATCCAAAGATCGCCATTGTTGGAAGGCCCAATACAGGCAAATCTACTCTCGTTAACACACTCCTGGGGAAAGAAAGGGTCATAG
>DAISHO010000419.1:0-1355 GCA_036822495.1 Thermodesulfovibrionales bacterium | reverse complement strand
TAACCAATGTCTTGACCTTTCTTTGTTGAGATAGTGTAGTCAACCTTTCCGATTAAAAGAATATTCGAGAGGGACTGATACATGAGGCTTCTAAGACTCGTAAAACTTCCACTCCTTATTGCCTGCTCTATAATCTGGGCATCTGAAAGATGGGCAGGGGCTATGTCAATAACCTTCACTCCCTGTTCAGTAAGCCTTCCGATTATTGTCTCGCTGAGGATATTTGTCTCTTCATATTCATCCTCAGTCTTGAATCCATAGGTCTCTCTTTTTCCTGAAGGTCCTGCATGTCTCTCTTCTGTCTCACTCACAAGCCTCGGCCTCTTTGCAGGTATAAATACTGCTACAGAGTTATTCAATGAAAGAAGGCTTAAGGCATCATCTGCCTTTGAGGCATCAACACAGACATTTGCAATAACCTTGTATACATCTCCTTCCTGCCATGACTTTTTTAAGTTATACCCTGTTACAAGGCCCTTTATCTGTTTAGAAACCATGTCATCCACAAGGGCCATGTTCTGGACAACACTTTGAGCCTTAACCATTACGCCACCAACCTGCTCTATGGCATTCCACTTTGCCCTCGCAAGGGCCTCTGCCTTTGCAGAGGGTATATCGTTGTTAATAATGACTGCCTCACCCTCTGAATCGATACATTTAACAGCTGCTTGCCCATAATCAAAAGAAAGAAAAAGGCAACATACAATGAAGAAAAAAGCTCTTACCTGCATCATTTACCTCCTCTATTATTAAACTGTTCTATCTCCCTTTCCGAGATGCTCCTCAATCCTGAAGAGTATAAGGGTAAGTTCCAGAAAGACCCTTGCATAGATTACGCCGAGGAGGAAGACAATTGGAGAGGAGAGGATTATCAATAACCCGAGGGAAGAATAATTGAGCATTCCTATACCGCTAATTAATACGATTAGACCGATTACACCTGCAATAAAGATGGAAAGACCATAGAGAAATTTAATCAATCTCGGAGTTATAAAACCCTTAAAGGAAAGGTCAAAAAGTTCACTGAAAAAACCCCTTTCGTTGTTCATGAGTCCCCCTTTTTAAAGTTTTTTTAATACTATATCATTCCAAATCTTTACTGTCAAGGTAATTTTCACATTCCATTCGTAAAGTTCATGACGCCATTCTAATCCAAAATGTTATAAAAATGTTATCATAGCTGTCCAAAATAAATTAAAATGGTATTTTAAAGAGGGCATAAGGCTTCAAATAGGCTGAAGGCTTAAGATAGGCTTTAGGCGTTAGGCTTCAGGATATTAGGGAAAAATTCTATAGCCTGTAGCCTACTGTAGCCTGTTCTTTGGCCTCATGCCCCTTTAAGATTTATCTTGGAC
>DAISHO010000418.1:0-1364 GCA_036822495.1 Thermodesulfovibrionales bacterium | reverse complement strand
GGCTGCTATATTACCTGCGGTGAGGGATGCAAGGGAAGTGGTATCTACATTATGGGTTTCACCAGCAATAGCTATGAGTTGACCGTTTTTGTCAACGAGAAAGACGAGTTTGGCATTTGATTGCTGATAGAGTCTCTGGAGCTCCTCATCAATCCTCTTAAACTCGTCTTCATACATTATAAGATTGGTTGCGGTCGTCATTCCTTTGCCGTCCCCTTTACCGAGCACTCAAAGAGATGTTGGAAATCGAAACCTTTCCCTCTCTTAGAGAGTCCACCGAGGGCGGATGGGGTATTCTCTGACCTCTGATATCTGATTTCTGACTTCTGATTTGGTAAACTCATACCTGTTGACTTTCTTTTAAAAGCCTCTCCCACTCCCTGTCTATGTCTGCCTGTATCTCCTTAAGAAGGGCCTCGTTCTCCTTTGAAAAGAGGTGTTTGAATCTTCCTTGTGGCTTAAGAAATTCTTCCACAGGTTTTTTCTCCTTGGGTTTATAATTAAGAGTAACCCTGACTCCATCCTCTATCTCATAAAGGGGCCAGTAACAGGTCTCTACTGCAAGCCTGCTTAAAAGTATGGCATCGTCTGTCTGGGACCTCCAGCCACGATTGCAGGGTGCAATTATATTAATAAACTTTGGCCCTTTAATCTCATGGGCCTTCCTTACCTTCTTCATCAGGTCAAGCCAGTGGCTTGGAGATGCCTGAGCTACATAGGGTATGCCATGAGCAGCCATAATCCTTGTTAGGTCTTTTCTTCTCTGGGGCTTCCCAGGTATAACCTCACCTGCAGGACATGTTGTTGTATCTGCACCTTTTGGTGTTGCACTTGAGCGCTGAATGCCTGTATTCATATAGGCACCGTTATCGTAGCATATATAGAGCATGTCGTGCCATCTCTCCATTGCACCGGAAAGGCTCTGAAGCCCTATATCATAGGTTCCACCGTCACCACCAAAGGCAATAAACTTTATCTCTTTGTTAATCTTCCCCTGTTTTTTAAGGGCTCTGTACATGGTCTCAACACCTGAAAGGGTTGCTGCTGCATTCTCAAAGGCATTATGAATCCAGGGAACCTTCCAGGAGGTGTATTCAGAAATGCATGTGGAAACCTCAAGACAGCCTGTTGCATTAGAAAGGACTACGGGATAATCTGTTGCAAGGAGGACCATCTTTACAACAATAGGTGCACCACATCCAGAACACATCCTGTGACCAGGGGCAAGAAGGACCTCTTTTTTTGAAAGCTCTTTGAGATTTAAAGGTTTCTCTGTCATGGCTATTCCCTCACTCCAAGGTATTCTTTTACAGATTTTATCTTTCCTGAGGACGCAATATCTTTCAGTTCAAGAAATACCTTCT
>DAISHO010000417.1:0-1371 GCA_036822495.1 Thermodesulfovibrionales bacterium | reverse complement strand
TTGAGGCCTTATGCCCTTTTGAAAATAACATTTTAATTTATTTTGGACAGCTATGATAAAAATCCACATCCACAGTAGTCCTCCAACTCCGTGGGCAATAACACTGTATCCACCCGCAAGGGCTATATAAATGGAGGTCTCTTTCGATGCTTCATTAATAATTTGACCTACGAGATTTAAGGTATCTTCTATAGACTTCATATTCTGCCTTTCCTGAGGTCTTTGCCTTAAAGGATATGAGGTCATTAAAGAGGGCATTCATGAGCCTTATCCTCTGAAGAGGCGTGAGGCTAAGAAATTCCCTTTTAATTTCTCTTCTCTTCTTTTCCATAATGGATTATAAAATATCAATCCTCTCTGAGAGATATCTGTCCAAGATAAACTGTAAAGGGTTATAAGGCTAACAATTAGTTAGTGATTTAGTTTTTAATTTATCTATGTAATTCCCTAATACCCTTCAACCAGAGGGTCCTTTTACAGACAGAGACATTTATTTCGGAGCTGAATACAAAACAGATCATTAAAGGTTCAAAATACCTTCTCAAGTTCAACAGAAAATCCTTCAAGGAGTTTTGAGCTAACGGTGCCCTTTTCGACTATCCTCATGAAAAGTCTGAATCCCTCAGAGCTATTTTCATAGACCTCTATGGATTTTTCCATAGGGTCAACTATCCAGTATTCTTTTACTCCTGTCTTTTCATAGAGATTCTTTTTATGCCTTAAGTCATAATAGGCGGTGGACTCAAAGAGGATTTCTATCACGAGGTCTGGCGCACCTTCTATCTTTTTTTCACCTATAATATGAAGTCTTTCTTTTGAGATAAAGATTATATCAGGCTGGTAGGTCTCTGTATCGGAGAGATAGACATCCACGGGGGCATGTATTACAACACCAAGGGCTCTTTCTCTTACAAGTCTCATCAATTCAAACTCAATCCTTCCAGAGATAATCTGGTGGTATGGTACAGGTGATGGACTCATAATGAGTTCTCCTCCTATTAATTGATAGGGAGCGCCTTCAGGGAGTTTTGCATAGTCCTCGTAGGTGTAGGTCTTTTTTAAAGTGAGAGGTGTTGCCATAGCCTATTATACCAAAAAATCTTCAAGCTGCTAAATCGGCAATTTTGGATTTACTTGACATGCTTAGAAAAAAGATAATACAATAACTTATGCCACAGACAGAGGAGAAGAAGGAAGAGGTTTTATACAGGGCTGACCCTTTCACATTTGTATTCCGCGAACTTGACCTTATCCACGGAGAGATCAGGGAGATCAAGGGTGAGCTTGCAAATGTGAATAAACGCTTTGATGATGTGAACAGACGCTTTGATGATGTTAACAAACGCTTTGACGATGTTAACAAGCGTTTTG
>DAISHO010000416.1:0-1372 GCA_036822495.1 Thermodesulfovibrionales bacterium | reverse complement strand
GGGATAGAAGACCCCTTGAATAGGTTAAGGCAAATTAGGCTTTAGGCTGAAGGCTTAAGGTTGAAGAAAAATAATTCCTTAAAGGAAACTTCAGCCTATTATAGTTATGCTTGAGCGTTTATTCAAACCCGAATCAATCGCTGTTGTAGGTGCATCAAGGGATCCAAAAAAGGTTGGCCATGCTGTGCTTAATAATCTTTTAAAGGCCGGGTTTAAGGGCAGGCTCTTTCCTGTAAATCCTCAGGCTGAAGATATCCTGGGCCTAAAATGTTACAGCTCCCTATCAGAGATAAAGTCTCATATTGATCAGGTGGTTGTCGCAGTCCCTGCAAGGCATGTAACACCCATTATTAAAGAGGCAGTAAGCCTCGGCGTTAGCTCTGCTGTCATCCTTACCGCAGGCTTCAGAGAGGCTGGTCCAGAGGGACTAAGGCTTGAAGAAGAACTAAAAGAGATTATTCGTAAAGGAAATATAAGAATCCTCGGTCCGAATTGTCTCGGGATTATAAATACAGAAAATAACCTGAATGCAACCTTTGCTGCTGGAATGCTTCCAAAAGGAAGGATTTCTTTCTTCTCTCAGTCTGGTGCCCTTGGTATTGCCATACTTGACTGGGCAATTGGTAACAGGATAGGTTTTTCAAAATTCATAAGTCTCGGTAACAAGATAGACCTGAATGAGATTGACTTCCTTGAATATTTTATGGATGACCCAGATACAGAGCTTATCCTTGGTTATATAGAGGATGTTGTTGATGGAAGGAGATTTCTTGATATTGCAAGAAGGGTTACAAAGAAAAAGCCCGTAATATTGATAAAATCAGGGGGCACAGGAGCTGGTGCACGAGCAGCCTCATCCCATACAGGTGCACTGGCGGGCTCTGAGGTCGCCTTTGATGCAGCCTTTAAAAAGACAGGGATTATCAAGGCAGGAAGCATACAGGAATTATTCGATTCAGCCATGGCCTTTTATTCAAAGAGATTACCCGAGGGCAAGAGACTTCTTATAATTACAAATGCTGGTGGTCCTGGTATCATTGCAGCAGACGCAGCAGAAAGGTCAGGACTCGATCTGCCACTATTGCCCTCAAAGCTCCTCCAGGAGCTAAGGGCATTCCTGCCCGGTAATGCCTCCCTTTATAATCCAGTAGATATAATCGGAGATGCTGATTCAGAAAGATATAGAAAGACCCTTTTAAGGGTCATAAAAGAGGATTTTTTTGACGGCCTTGTGGTGATTCTTACACCTCAGGCTATGACTGATGTAGAGGAGATTGCAAAGATAATTATCGAAACCTCAGAATTAACTGATAAACCTCTTATTGCCTGCTTCATGGGAGAGGCAAGGGTAAGACAGGGTCTTGAGCTCATA
>DAISHO010000415.1:0-1378 GCA_036822495.1 Thermodesulfovibrionales bacterium | reverse complement strand
CCGTAAGACACCAGTTCTAAAACGCTCTGTCTTTGGATGTCTGAGAGATGTACCATCCATTAATGTCACAAAGGGATGTCTTCACTCATGTGTATATTGTTATGCAATGGGATTTCCAGAGGCACCACCTCCTGGAGAGGTTCATATATATAAAAATCTTCCAGAGGTCCTTGAGAGGGAGCTTTCAAGAAAGAGGAAATTACCTTCTTGGATATCCTTCAGCACAGCCTCTGATGCCTTTCAGGATATAGACGAGGTTCTGGATATTACTTATTCCTGCATGAAGCTGGCCCTTGAAAGAGGTATCGGTATATCATTCCTCACAAAGGGTTATATCCCTGAGGAATTCATAGAACTCTTTAAGAAGTATCCAAGGATGCTAAAAGCAAGGATAGGGATTGTATCTTTGAATGAGAGATATAAACGACTTTTTGAACCTTTTACAGCAACCCCCTTGAGAAGGCTTGAAAACATAAAGAGACTAATAAATGCAGGGATAGAGGTCTCCGTGAGGATAGACCCGGTGATTCCATCTATAACTGATTCAGAAAGGGATATGGAGAGTCTTTTGAGGGAGCTTTATAAAACTGGAGTAAAAGAGGTATCTGTGAGTTCACTCGTTATGAGACCTTCAATAATGGATACTTTTAAGAACCTTAAGAGGTCTGTTTTCTGGAGGATACTTAAGCTTTACAGAGGTGAGCCCTGGCAGAGGGTGATTACCTCAGCACGAACAAGGCTCTTACCTCTGGAGATCCGAAGAACTATCTACAGAAAGTTTAGAGAAATAGGCAGTAGATACGGTTTTAATATTAGAATCTGCGGATGCAAGAATCCAGACCTCCCATGGGAGTTCTGCAGTCCCTGGGTTGAGGAAGATGCTGTAATGAATGGACAGATGTTTTTATTCAGGAGACAATAAATTATGCTTGAGGTGAATAAAAGGGCTGCAACAAAGTTTGGCATAGATACGAGATTTATTGAACAGAAGGTAGATACTCAAAAAAATATTGAGATTTTAGGGAATGACTTAACCTTTTTGAGTGTTAGAGAATGTGAAAGGACAAAACATGTGCACCGCTTGCACCCATATCTTGGGAAATTTATTCCTCAATTGGTTGAGGTTTTTTTAAAAAAATATTTCAAAAAAGGCGATACCATCCTTGATCCCTTTTCAGGTTCAGGGACGACTCTTGTAGAGGCAAATATCTTAGGCATAAATTCTATCGGCATAGAATTATCTCCTTTCAATGTGCTGATTCAGGAGGTAAAAACAAAAAGATACAATATACCAGAGGTAGAGGAAGAAATTAAGGATGCATTAAAAAGACTAAAATCTTTTAGTTATAGTTTACAAAGCAAAAGCAAATCTCTCTTT
>DAISHO010000414.1:0-1381 GCA_036822495.1 Thermodesulfovibrionales bacterium | reverse complement strand
GGCCTTATGCCCTTTTGAAAATAACATTTTAATTTATTTTGGACAGCTATGATTTTTTCCATAATCCTACTGTTCTGCTGCTCTATCTTCAGCCTTAAGCCTATTTGATTAAAAGCCCCTTTTAATTCGTTGAGCAGTGAAATGTATTCATTATTTATGGAATTTAATGTATACTTTTTATCATGGAACTCGAGACTACGGACTTTCTCGTAATAGGCAGTGGTGTTGCAGGTCTGAGGGCTGCCATTGAGCTTGCTCAGTTTGGAGAGGTCACTGTAATAACAAAGGACATACCAACTGAATCCTCAACAGAGTATGCTCAGGGAGGGATAGCTGTTGCCCTGAGTGATGAAGACGAGGTTGGTATTCATTATAAAGACACGATAAGGGCAGGTGATGGCCTCTGTAATGAAGAGGCAGTAAGAGCTCTTGTAGAGGAAGGTCCTTTAAGGATTATGGAACTCATAGAATGGGGGGCACAGTTTGACAGAGAAGGCACAAAACTCGCCTTCACTCAGGAGGCTGCCCATTCAAAAAGAAGGGTTCTCCATGCCCATGGTGATTCAACAGGTAAGGAGCTCGAAAGGGTTCTCCTCAATAAGGCCCTGAGTTTTAAAAATATAAAAAAATACCCTCACGCCTCTGTCCTTGACCTCATAGTTGAGGATAATACATGTCTTGGTGCAATTGTGAGCAGGCAGAAAGAAAAAAAGGTCTCCCTGATACTCTCAAAGGCAGTTGTCCTTGCAACAGGTGGAGCAGGCCAGCTTTACGAAAGAACAACAAATCCTCCTGTTGCAACAGGTGATGGAATGGCAATAGCCCTGAGGGCAGGTGCTGTCCTGAGGGACATGGAATTTGTCCAGTTCCATCCAACAGCCCTATACCTTAAAGGAGCTCCGAATTTTCTTCTAAGTGAGGCAATGCGTGGAGAAGGTGCATTGTTGAGAAATATAAAGGGAGAACCATTCATGAAGGATTACCATCCCTTGGCAGAGCTTGCACCAAGGGATGCTGTCTCAAGGGCAATAGTCTCTGAGATGGTAAAGACTGGTTCTGAACATGTTTACCTCGACCTGAGGCATCTTAACAGTGATTTTGTTAAAAAGAGATTCCCCAGAATCTATACAACCTGTCTGAATTATGGAATAGATATCACGAAAGACCTCATACCGGTAAGCCCGGCAGCCCATTACATAATGGGTGGAGTCAAGACAGACCTCAGTGGAGCAACAAATATAAAAGGACTCTTTGCCTGCGGAGAGGTAGCCTGTACAGGTGTGCACGGTGCAAACAGACTCGCCAGTAACAGTCTTCTCGAAGGCCTTGTTTATGGTGCAAGAACAGGCATGGCAGCTGGTCTTTATGGAGAAAAGGTATC
>DAISHO010000413.1:0-1402 GCA_036822495.1 Thermodesulfovibrionales bacterium | reverse complement strand
ATCGCCTGAAGCCTATAGCCTATCTTATATCCTGAAGCCTAACGCCTAAAGCCTACCTAAACCGTAAGACTTTTCAGCACAGAAAAGAATTGAGGGAATGATATATCCACGCATTCAGGGTTATTTATTACCGTCTCTCCCCTGGCTATAAGCCCAGCAATGGCAAGGGACATAGCTACCCTGTGGTCATGATAGCTCTCTACCGTAGCACCCTTGAGAACTGCCTTTCCCTTAATAGCTATTCCATCAGGGTATTCCTCAAGCTCTACACCCATCTTTCGGAGTTCCGTAGCCATTGCCTTTATCCTGTCTGTTTCCTTTACCCTTAACTCCTCCGCCTCCCTTATCTCTGTGACTCCCTCTGCCTGTGTTGCAAGGACACAAAGGACAGGGAACTCATCAATAAGGGAAGGGATCAGGTCTTTTCCTACCTTCACAGCCCTGAGTGAAGAGGCAGTTTTACAATATATGTCAGCAACAGGCTCTCCTGAGACATCGTGAACATTCTCAAGCCTTAGATTACCACCCATCTCCTTAATCACATGAAGAAGGCCTGTCCTTGTGGGATTCACACAGACATTCCTTATGATAATCTCTGAATCTGGCACTATCAATGCCCCAGCGATAAAGAATGCAGCAGAGGAAAAATCAGATGGAACTGTAATCTCTACAGGCTGAAGGCTGAAGGTTGAAGGTTGAAGACCTTTCACTTTAATTTCGAGCTCGCCAACCTCTATCGGGGCCCCCATTGACTTAAGCATTCTTTCTGTGTGGTCTCTTGATTTCTGAGGTTCATGAATAACTGTTACGCCCTCTGCATAAAGGCCAGCAAGTATTAGACAGGACTTTACCTGAGCAGAGGCAACAGGCATATTATAGGTTATACCCTTTAGACCTCCTCCTTTAATTGCCATGGGCAGATACCTATCATCCTGTCTTGCAAATATTTTTGCTCCCATCTCTTTTAAAGGATTAATGACCCTTGCCATAGGCCTTTGTCTGAGGGAGTCATCACCTGTAAGGACAGTAAAAAAGGGATTTCCGGCAAGTATCCCGCTAAGAAGCCTTGCAGTGGTGCCTGAATTTCCACAGTTAATCACATCAAAGGGCTCCCTTAAACCATGGAGCCCCCTGCCATGGATGATCAGGTTGGTTGAGCAAAAAAGAGCCGAAGTTTCCTTTAAGGTATTTTTTTCTTCAGCCCGAAGCCTGAAGCCTGAAGCCTCTTCGTCAATCTCCACTCCCAGCGCCCTCATAGCATTCATGGTGCTTATGGGGTCTTCTGCCATAAGGGGATTTCTTATAATGCTCTCACCATCAGCAAGGGAGGCAAACATGATTGCCCTGTGGGTAATGGACTTGTCAGGTGGAGGGGTTAGTTCTCCTTTAAGAGCCTTTGCTT
>DAISHO010000412.1:0-1410 GCA_036822495.1 Thermodesulfovibrionales bacterium | reverse complement strand
GAAAACATACCTGTAAAGACAACCATAACCTCTCTTGAGGCTGCTGTAAACTCTGGCGCTATTGCCCTCTTTGATGAGAAATACGGAGACACAGTAAGGGTCGTGGAGGTTACAGGTGTTAGCAAGGAGCTCTGTGGAGGCACCCATGTAAAACAGACAGGTGAGATTGGTAGTTTTGTTATTGTATCAGAGGGAAGTGTTGCCTCTGGTATAAGAAGGATAGAGGCCCTCACAGGTATCCATGCCTTTAACTATATGAGAAGTTCATTAAAGGAACTGAGAGACCTTTCCAGGCTTCTCAGTACCCAGACCCCCTTTGAAAGAGTAAAAAGGCTCCTTGAAGAACAGAAGGAGCTTGAAAAAGAACTCCTCACAGAAAGACAGAAGCTCCTCAAGATTGAGGCTCAGGAGGCCCTTAATAAGGCTATTGAGCTTAATGGTATAAAGGTTGTATCAATGAGAATAGATGGCCTTGAACAGAAAGATCTAAGACTCCTTGCTGATCATATAAGGGACAGGCTTGGTTCAGGTATCATTATCCTTGGTTCTGTAATTGGTGGGAATAATGAAAGACAGGCAACGCTACTTGTCGTGGTAACGAGGGACCTTCAGGATAAGATTCATGCTGGTGAGCTTCTTAAAGAGATAGCTAAGAGGGCTGGTGGCAGGGGAGGTGGAAAACCTGATATGGCACAGGGAGGCACAAAGGAGCTTGAAAAACTTGACAGTGCCCTTAAAGAGGCCTATGATGTAATAAAGAATAGGCTTCAGGCTATATAGGCCATAGGCTAGAGGCGTTAAAATAGGCTATAGGCTACAGGCGATAGAAAATAAAAAATAACCTGATGCCTAAAGCCTGCAGCCTAATATCCTAAAGCCTGAAGCCTTAAGCCTGTAAAAAGGAGGTAAACTATGTCCATATTTGATGTTGTCAGGAAGGCCCTTCTGGCTGGTATTGGTGTTCAGGAGAAGGTGAAGGAACTTGTTGATGAGCTTATCAAAAAGGGTGAGCTCAGCGAGGCAGAAGGTGCAAAGCTTGTGAAGGAGTGGACAGAAAGGGCAGAGAAATCTACAGAGGGTCTTAGGCAGTCTATAACAGAACTTGTAAATTCAACCCTTGAAAGACTCAAGCTTCCATCAAGAGAAGAGATCGAGAGGCTTGAGAAAAAGGTGGATATGCTCGCAGAGAGGCTCAAGAGGCTTGAGGGTGAAAAGGAAGATGTAGTGGAGTAATGCCCTTTTCTTTCCTGAGGTTAAGAAGAAGATACAAGGACATAGTCCGCCTGAGGCATATACTTGGTGTATTCTTCAAGTACGGCTTCTACCAGTTCATTGAGCAGGTAAACCTTGCCAGACTCATTCCCTTCAGAAAAAGGCTCCTTGAGAGATTTCCTTATATTGACAGGGCCT
>DAISHO010000411.1:0-1416 GCA_036822495.1 Thermodesulfovibrionales bacterium | reverse complement strand
GAGGTGATTCTTGGAGAGGCCCCTCTTGTTATGCCCGAGCTTACAGGTGATTTCGCCACAATTATGAAGTGGGCAGATGAATTCAGAAAAATCGGTGTGAGGACTAATGCTGATACACCAAAGGATGCATCTGTGGCAAGGGGTTTTGGCGCTGAAGGTATAGGACTCTGCAGAACTGAGCATATGTTCTTTGAGGCAGACAGGATAAAGGCAGTAAGGGAGATGATTCTGGCAGAGGATAGAGAAGGTAGGGAGAGGGCCCTCAAGAAGATCCTGCCCATGCAGAAGAAGGACTTTATAGAGATCTTCAAGGTTATGGAAGGCCTTCCTGTTACAATAAGGCTCCTTGATCCACCCCTTCATGAATTCCTTCCTCATACAGATGAGGAGCTTGAAGAACTCTCAAAAGAGATGGGCGTTCCCCTTGAAAGGCTTAAGGCAAAGAACAAGGCCCTTCATGAATTCAATCCAATGCTTGGGCACAGGGGATGCAGGCTTGGAATTACCTTCCCTGAGATATACGAGATACAGGCAAGGGCAATTATGGAGGCAGCCTGCGAATTAACAAAACAGGGGGTTAAGGTAATACCTGAGATAATGATTCCCCTTATTGCCCATGTGAATGAGCTTAAGGTCATGAGGGAACTTGTAGACAGGGTAGCACAGGATGTTCAGTCCCAGTATGGTGTAAAGGTGAAATACACAGTAGGAACCATGATAGAGCTTCCAAGGGCAGCTATAACCTCTGACGAGATAGCCCAATATGCTGATTTCTATTCCTTTGGAACAAATGACCTTACCCAGACAACCTATGGACTTTCAAGAGACGATGCTGGAAAATTCCTTCCCTACTATATAGACCACAAACTTATAGAGGAAGACCCATTTATATCTATTGACCAGAATGGCGTTGGCCAGCTCATGGAGATAGCTGTAAAGAAGGGAAGGGCAGTGAAGAAAGACCTCAAGATGGGAATATGTGGTGAGCACGGAGGTGACCCTGCCTCTGTTGAGTTCTGCCACAGGATAGGACTTAACTATGTGAGCTGTTCACCCTATAGAGTTCCAATTGCAAGGCTTGCTGCTGCTCAGGCTGCAATAAAGGAAAGGTCAAAGAAGGCAAAGGAACTCACAAAATCCACAGTATAAATGGATAGCGAGCGTTATTCCCTGCGGTTTACCAAAACAGAAGTCTGACATCTGATTTCTGATATCTGAGCTCTGTGTGGCAAGCCACAGGTAATCTTCAATCTCTTCCTGCAAGTTTTTTTAGGGAGGGCAAAGCCCTCCCTAAAATCTTTACTGAGCCTGAATAGTCACTGTCTGGTCAGGACCTACGGTAACCCCAGTATCTGGGAATGTGTAACCTGCCTTAGAGGTTTTAATGGTGTAAGTGCCTGGTTTGAGGTAACTGAA
>DAISHO010000410.1:0-1421 GCA_036822495.1 Thermodesulfovibrionales bacterium | reverse complement strand
TTTTACTGTATGGCATCTGGCTACTGGGGAGTTCTTACAACAGATTTCTTTCAATTCTTCGTTGCCCTTCTAAGTGCGGTGCTCCTTGCAATACTTTCCATTAAAGTAGCTGGTGGCATTAGTTCAATCAAAGAAGGCATAGATCAGAAGGTTTTACAGTTTTTCCCTCCTCTGGATGAAGGCTTTTGGGGTGCAAGTTTTTTGACCTTTTTGGGTTATATAGCAATAACCTGGTGGTCAAAATACTCATCTGATGGCGGAGGGGTTATTGTACAGAGGATAATATCCTGCAGGAATGAGAAGGAAGGGATCAAGGCGACTATGCTTTTTAATATTGTCCACTATGGCCTGAGAACCTGGCCATGGATACTTACCGCCCTTGCTTCGATTATAATCTATCCCTCAGTTTCGGACCCCGAGATTGCCTATCCCTTGCTTGTAGCTCAGCTGATGCCGAGCGGTTTAAAGGGTTTAATGGTTGCTGGATTTTTTGCAGCCTTCATGTCAACCCTGAGCACATATCTGAATCTTTCTTCAGCCTATTTTGTCAATGATTTTTACAGACCTTATGTGAAACCCAATCAGAAGGAGAGCCATTATATAATTGTTGCAAGGTTCTCCATGATACTTCTTTCTATTGTTACTGCCATTGTAACCTACCATGTGGATTCTATAGTAGGGATATTTAAGTTTCTTATTGCCTTCGGCTCGGGGACAGGGATCGTATATATCCTCAGGTGGTTCTGGTGGAGAATAAATGCTTGGAGCGAGATATCTGCCATGATTGCATCTACAGTAGTTACACTGGTTGTATATACCCATCCAATTTTGGACTCAATAAATTACTTCTATAAACTTACTCTCATAGTGAGTGTATCTGCCCTTGTATGGATTCCCGTGACCCTGTTAACAAAACCTGAACAACAGGATGTATTAAATAGATTCTTTGAACTTTTGAGGCCAGAGCAATTAAAATCAAGCAATACAGGGATAGGTTTTTATTCCATGAAAAGAGGCATCCAAAATGTAGTATGGGGTTCATTGTTTATCATAGGCCTGACCCTTGGCCCAGGAAAACTTTTACTGGGAAAAACCGTGACAGGGATGCTTTATCTATCTCTTTCCAGCATCTCTGCCCTTTTGCTGTTCCGCACTCTCAGACCTTCCGAACAGCGGCAGCGTACGGCAGCAGAATGAGACACTCACTATCGAGATAATTAGTGTTATAATTATATGAGCCAGAACATAGCTGTCCAAAATAAATTAAAATGGTATTTTAAAAAGGCCATAAGGCCTCAAATAGGCTGAAGGCTTAAGATAGGCTTTAGGCGTTAGGCTTCAGGATATTAGGGAAAAATTCTATAGCCTATAGCCTGTAGCCTACTGTAGCCTGTTCTTTGGCCTCATGCCCTTTTAAGATT
>DAISHO010000409.1:0-1434 GCA_036822495.1 Thermodesulfovibrionales bacterium | reverse complement strand
GATACACCTTTTTTTGTCCCTTTTGCAAATTTACACAGAAGATTTTACACTACCATTCATCTCGGTTTTCTCACCTGAAGAAGTCTCTTGGCAGCAGCCCTCACAGCCTCAGAGACATTCCTGTTTTTTTCTATGAGCTCAAGATCCTTTGTCTTTAGATTAGGCACAAGTCCTACAGCAATACCAGGTGGTGTCTTTGGATTTGTTACAAGGGCGTGGACAATAGAATAGCTCTTCATCCATTCCCTGTTGTTTGCTATCATCCGAAGAGCCTCCTCAGGTATAGTTCTCTGCCGGGCAATCATCTCTATCTCCGATTCTGTTATCTTTGGGTTCTCAATCACGCTCAGAACAACATCTTTATTAGTGTCCTTTATAAGGATAGACCTGATCTCCCTTCCACCCCTCATAGCAAGAAGCCTCCTCTTAGGAACCGGTAATCTCTGAATCTTCACAAGAAGGCTTTCTTTTTTCTTTTCTTCCATTTCTGGAGGGGTTTTGAATTGGATTTCTTTTTCCTTTGGAACATATGATTTCTGAATAAAAGGAAGGTTTAAAAGTGTGGCAGTCTGACTCTTTACATCTTCAGGTGTATTAGGATGGTTATAGAGGAGCTGTAGAATTTCGGGTCTGTGTTTATTTGCATGAAGGACCTCATTGAATATGTTATTATCAGAGGAATCCTCAAGTAATATCTCAATGACATCAGGAGATGTGAGGGAAAGGTCTAAACCTATAGCTCGCTGTTCTTCCATCTACTCTTTTTTTAGATATAAAAAGTATTCCACATTTCCTTTCTGACCTTCAATAGGTGACCTGAAGGATCCAATTACATGAAAACCTATCCTGGTAGCAACATCACTTATATCATGAATGGCCTTAAGCCTTTTCTCTTCATCCCGTACAATTCCTCCTCGCCCCACCTCTCCTTTTCCAACCTCAAATTGAGGTTTCACAAGGGCGAGAACCTCTCCACCAGAATTCAGAAATTCATATACCCTTGGAAGGACCATCCTGAGTGATATAAAAGAGACATCAATAGTTGCTATATCAATCGGTTCTGGAATTGCCTCCCTTTTTAGATACCTGATATTTGTTTTCTCAAGAACTATTACCCTTGGATCTATTCTCAATTTCCACGCAAGCTGTCCGTATCCAACATCTATGCAATAAACCCTCTTTGCTCCATGCTTAAGAAGACAATCTGTAAATCCACCTGTGGAGGACCCAACATCCATTGCAATCTTATCACCTGGGTCTACATTAAAATATCTGATAGCTGCGTCAAGTTTGAGTCCGCCCCTGCTGACATATGGGAGATCTTCTCCTTTAATCTCAATATTATTGGATGTTATAAATGTCCCAGGCTTTGTACAGGCCTTTCCATCCACAAATACCTTCCCTTCCATTATAAGTGCCCTTGCCCTTTCACGA
>DAISHO010000408.1:0-1436 GCA_036822495.1 Thermodesulfovibrionales bacterium | reverse complement strand
GAGGAGGCAAAGGCTGCAAAGGAGAAACTGGCAGAGATGGGCAAGAAGAAGAGATAAGGAAATTGCTCAGGGATTCTTCAGGAAGAACAATTAATTACCTGAGGATATCAGTTACAGACAGATGCAACCTCAGATGTATCTATTGCATGCCCTCTCAGGGTGTAAGACTTATAGAGTATAAAGAGATCCTCAGGTATGAAGAGATAATAAGGATAGCCAGGGTTGCAGCGGGGCTTGGGTTAAAGAAGATAAGGCTCACTGGTGGAGAGCCTCTAAGGAGAAGGGATATAACCTTTCTCGTTAAAGGACTTTCAAGAATCAATGGAATTGAGGAGCTAAGCCTTACTACAAATGGAGTGCTTCTTAAGAAATATGCCTTTTCATTAAAAGCAGCAGGCCTCACAAGGGTAAATATAAGTCTTGATTCCCTCAATCCATACCGGTACAGGGAGATCACCCGTGGCGGTGATATTAATGTTGTGCTGGATGGTATTAGAGAGGCCGAGAGGGCAGGGCTTGAGCCAGTAAGCATAAACATGGTGCCTGTAAGGGGATTTAATGATGATGAGATAGAGGCCTTTGCCCTTCTGACCCTTGAGAAGCCCTACAGAATAAGGTTTATAGAATTCATGCCCCTTGGGGCAGGGGACTTCTGGTCTCCCGAAAGGTATGTATCTCAGGATGAGATAAGAAAAAGGATAGAGTCCCTTGGCAAACTCGAGCCTGCGCATATAAATACAGGTGGCCCTGCAAGATACTGGAGGCTTCCGGGTGCAAGGGGTTTTATTGGATTTATAAGTGCCCTGAGCAACCACTTCTGCAATGAATGCAACCGTTTGAGGATTACCTCTGACGGTAGGATCAGGCCATGTCTTTTTTCAGAGACAGAGATAGACCTGAAGCCTGTGCTAAGAGGTGGAGGGGATGACAGGGAACTTGAGAGACTTCTTATACTTGCTACAGAATGTAAACCAGAGGGTCATAATTACTCATCATCAAAAATAAACACAACTGTTACTTCGCCACCCTCTGGTGAAATTAAAAGTTGTAGGCCCATGTCAGGTATCGGAGGATAAGGCCAGGATAATAGTTATGGATTTCACTCATATTGATCAAAAAGGCGAGGCCAGGATGGTAGATGTATCAATGAAGCCTGTAAGTTTACGGGAGGCAAAGGCAATGGCGAGGGTGCGAATGAAGCAGGAGACAATAGACCTCCTTATTAAAAAGGCCCTTCCAAAAGGAGATGTCCTTACAGTAGCAAAGGTTGCAGGTATTATGGCAGCGAAAAAGACCCATGAACTAATACCCATGTGCCATCCCCTTAATATTAATCAGGTGGAGATAGACTTCAGGGTCTTGAAGGACGAGGGTTTAATAGAGATAGAATCCACTGTTAAGGTTGAGGCAAAGACAGGCGTAGAGATGGAGGCCCT
>DAISHO010000407.1:0-1448 GCA_036822495.1 Thermodesulfovibrionales bacterium | reverse complement strand
CCACAGCTTCAACAACACCATAAATGCCACCTGCGGTTATAACCTTATCTCCCCTTTTCAGGGTTTCCAGCATTCGCTGGTGCTCCTTTGCCCTCTTCTGCTGAGGTCTAATCAGGAGAAAGTAAAAGATTACAAAGATCAGTATAAAAGGCAGTAGCGTCGAGACCAATGCCCCAAGCCCACCTGCCTGACCGCCTGTTCCCTGTGGTTGCGGACCCATTGCCCATGCTAAATTAAACATGTTGCCTCCTTTTTTTATAAGATGATGCAAGGAATTGTTTTTATCATATACCCTCGCTATCCATTTAAGGCTATAGAATGTTGGTGAATGGATGAATTGGTATTTTCCTCTTCACCTATTAACCCATCTACTGCTCTATCTTCAGCCTTAAGCCCAAAGCCTGTAGCCTATCTTAAGCCTGAAGCCTATTAAAATTCTATCCCCGCCTCAATAAAGGGCCCCTTTAACTTCACCTTTGAAAGGATATCCAGATAATCTATCTTTATATCCTCGTAACGATATCCACCAGCAATAAAAACAGGGCCAAATGGTTTAATCTTTAGCCTTCCGATAATGTCATAATAATGATTTGAGCTGTAGGAAATTCCCCTGAATTCACCCTCTACATTTATAAGATCAATGGGTGAGACCTGAACACCTGCATATATCATTGGCACAGGGATAGTAGCACTCTTTGATGCTGAAAGACCCGTTGAGGGCTGATCTACTTTTGCCGAGAAATCTATTATCCTTGCATTCAGACCAAGCTCCAGATTTAGTATCCCGAGGGTAAGGGTCTTTAAACCCGGGATTCCATAATACAATGCAATATCATAATGGTCAAGCTGAACTTCTGAATCAAAGGGAACACTTGCATTAAAGGTCTTATCACCAAACTTAAAATTTACATTCTTCTCACCTCTGCCATCAAACTTAGACGGTGTAGCCATAACATAGATATTTGGTATTACAAGGGGCATATCAATCTTGAGTCTGCCAAAGGCCTTTGTTTCCTTGTCATAGTTCAGGTTTTGGTCTATATCGAGTCTGTCCGTAGCAGTCAATGGTTTATAGCTAACATATCCTTCAGGATCCTGGCTCCATACACCAAGGGATGCCTCGAGACCTATTGCCTGACTTACGACAGGGATAAAAAGGATCATTAAAATTATAAGATAAACGACCTTCTTCATAAAATCCTCCTTCTCTTTTTTTAACAGGCCTTAAGACCTGTTTATGTAACAGATATTATGCCTTCAATTAATGTTTTTTTTCAATCCTGTTGTTGGTGGCAAAAGTAACAGTTGCGATGTGAGGGAAAATCAGAAGTGAAAGGTCAGAAAACAGATATCGGGAGAGATGGATTGAAGATTCCCTGTGGCTTGCCACACAGAGCTCAGATATCAGATGTCAGACTTCTGTTTTGCAAACCGCAGGGAATACGCTT
>DAISHO010000406.1:0-1449 GCA_036822495.1 Thermodesulfovibrionales bacterium | reverse complement strand
TCCATGTTCAAATATGTCTTGTTCTCTATGAAATAAGATTATCCTGTTCTTGCCAAGGGATTTTGCCTCATACATTGCCCTGTCAGCAGCACTCAGAAGTTTATCAAGCTCAATAAAATCATCAGGACATGTAGTTATACCACCACTAATCGTGATAGGGCATATGACCTCAACACCCTTATCAGACTTGCATTCAAATACAGTCTTCGAAACCTCTTCCCTTATCCTGTTTGCTATAAGCTCTGCCTCTTCCTTTTGTGTATTTGGAAGAAGGAGGATAAACTCCTCACCGCCATACCTGGCTATAATATCTACCTTCCTGAGGGTCCTTCTTAAGATATCAGCAATTATCTGAAGAACCCTGTCACCCGCAAGATGTCCATACTCGTCATTGACTTTTTTAAAGTCATCGATATCCAGAAGGACAACAGAAAAGGAGACATTATACCTTTTTACCCGCTCTATCTCCTTCTCAAGGGCATCATAAAAATATCTCCTGTTAAAGAGACCTGTAAGGGGATCAGTTATAGAAAGCCTCTCCATCTCTTTAAAGAGTCTAATCTTATCAAGGACAAGAGAGACATTATTTCCGATAAGGGATATGACCGAAGCAAGTTCAAGATCGAAAATCCTCTCTTTCCTGTTGCCGAGGATGAGATAACCATGGATATTGCCTCCACTAACAAGTGGTACTATCACAGAAAATATTATACCCTCCTTTATAAACAGATCATCTTTATCTACCTCCTCCCTCTCGATAATTCGCATAGGAGGCTCAGTAGATCTTATAATACTATTCAATTGACCGCTATTTATAGCCTTTTGAAAGGCAAGGGAAAGGCCCCTCTGGGTCTTCACGAGTAAACCTTCACCATTTTGAGAAGGCATAACTATGCAACCAAAGCTAAAATCACCAACAAGCATGCATTTCTCAAGGATGTGATCATAAACCTTCTCTGTCTCTGAGGATGCTATAAAGATATTGGATATGGAGTTTGCTATCATGAGTTCCCTATTCTTTCTCATGAGTTCCTTCTCCGCATTCATATATCTTGTAACATCAAATAGATAAACCATAAATACCTTCTCCCCTGAAATCTCATCTCCTTGCCTTGTGGCTATCCTTAATTCAAAGACAGAATCTCCATGATGAATATAAATCTTCCTTTTTCTATCATTTCGTAAAATGGCCTCTGTAAAGTCAAGTCTGATGTCTCTGAATAATATGAGATCCCTTATATCCATCCCTATAACTGACTTTCCAACTCCACTCAGAAGTATAAAGGCATTATTAAGATCGAGGATACTCATATCCCCCCGTATAACTACCACGGGTATATCCAGCCATTCCAAGATGTTATAAACTCTGGTGCTCATAAAGTTTTACCCTTGTCCACACCTGTCCAAGATAAATCTTAAAGGGGCATGAGGAACTATAGGCTACAGGCT
>DAISHO010000405.1:0-1457 GCA_036822495.1 Thermodesulfovibrionales bacterium | reverse complement strand
GTTCACAGTCACCCCTGTCTCATTCCCTGTATTATTCATTATAACACCCTTGACCATAACATCAGGTCTATTTATCGTTTCTCCATCCAAAGGTGAGGCTATGACAATCATGATGGAAGGGACAATGTCTGTAATTCTACCTTTTCCATGTGTGAGTTCTGCAAACCTTCCAGCCCAACCGTTTCTTATATTCTCTATTCCTTGAATCTCATTGCCCGTGAATGTCCCCGGTGTTGTTATTAAAATAAAGGCTGTTTTAAATGCTTTCTGTGATGAAGAAAAATCAGGAATCCTCTCTCCTTCTGCTGCGATTATATCATCTATGGTGATATACCTTGCCGTTCCAGTAATGGTTGCTCCCACTTCAGGTAGTTTTGCCTGGTCAATGCCTGGATTATCTATGATAAACATCTGTGGAACCCGCGTCTTCTCATAGAACCCCATAAGGTATAAATCAAGAGGGCTATAATATTTCTGTGCTCCAGTTGATGTGAATGTCCCATCTTTATTATCCCTCCAATCATTACCATAGAGAACCGATGCATCGGAATCAAGGAGGAAGCTCCAGTGAGTTCCATCTTTTCCAAGAAGAGCCGAGCTGTTATTACCAGTGGCATCTTTGAACTTCACAGACGCACCCCACCTGTGAAGCTGTTCATGGCTGAGGGCTGTAAGTGTATCCTCGAATTTTGGGTCAAGAGGATTCGTGCCGTGGTTTGAAATATTGCCCATATCTATAATACCCTGGAGTTTTCCGTTACTTCCATAAAACGAAGAATCATCAATCAGGGGTTTCCCAATACCTTGCGTATCGTTCTTAACTTCAAGATAAAATCCCTTTACCTCTTCCTCGGGCATCTTGAAGTCGAAATTAGAGAAGATGATAAGGAAGTCGTATTCGTCATTGTGGGTTTTATAGAACTCCTTTGCTATCTCCTGTCTTGGGATATCATTAATCGAGCCATCAGGATTCCTCGCATCATAGTTTCCTGTTACCTCCATAACTGTGACATTTCCATAATCTCCAAGAGTCCTTGCCATAAATATAGGGCTTAATGTTGTGAATGTTAAATCTCCTGAGGAAGAGGAAAAACCATCAATATTAGTTGATCTGACATTGAAATGATAGGTTGTTGCAGGAATAAGATTAGTTAACAAAATGCTGTGGCTTGTTGTCAGAGTTGTATCTGATATTAAATTCCCGTATGATGTGGTGGTACCATATTCAACAAGGCTATCTGAAGGCTGGTCTGTTGCCCAGGTGATAGTTGCAGAATCTGCAGTTATATTGGTTACTGTTATGTTACTTATTGTTGGAGGTTTAGAAATCATTAAAGTAACGGTGATACTATGAGAGGCTGTCTGACCATATTGGTCTTCTGCAATAGCTGTTATTGTATTCTGGCCTTCAACAAGAGGTATTATCGCAGAGAAGTTACCGTTGCTTACAGACGCTT
>DAISHO010000404.1:0-1520 GCA_036822495.1 Thermodesulfovibrionales bacterium | reverse complement strand
GATCTCCCTTTTGCAATATCGAGATTCTGCACCACAGCAGGAATAGATAGGGTAAAGGCCTATTCAGATCACAGGGACGCATCCTTCGGAAATAACTATGGAGTGCTTATTAAAGAATTGAGACTCCTTGCCCGCTCAATCTTTATCATAGACAGCAATGATATGGTTCGTTATATCGAGATAGTTCCGGAGCTAACCGAGCAACCTGACTACGATAAAGCCCTTGAGGAGGTAAGGAAATTAGTTAAATAGTAAAGGTGACTTACTCATTTGAGAAAGGAAAGAAGAGACAATATTTTTAAAGGAGGTCACTATGAACCTTAAAGGTTTATCAAGGAGGACCTTTTTAAAGACAGCAGGCATACTGGCTATAGCGGGCTTTGGCGGCCCACTGAAACTCTTAGCATCAGAAAAAAGGAGGCTTGTTGCCTTTCCAGAGAAGAAGGAACTTATACTTCTGACCTCAAGACCTCCAAATCTCGAAACACCAATACATTACTTTAAGGAACTTATCACACCAGATGATGTCCTCTTTGTGAGATGGCATGTCCATCCTGTTCCTACCTCTGTTGATCTGAATCTCTGGCGACTCAGGATTGGAGGGAATACTGAGAAGGAACTCTTTCTTTCCATGGATGACATCAAGAAGCTCGAAAAGGTTACATATACTGCGGTTATTCAGTGTTCTGGTAATGGAAGGAGTTTTTTTGAACCAAGGGTTGCAGGCGGTCAGTGGGGTAATGGTGCGATGGGTAACTGTACATGGGGTGGCGTAAGGCTAAGAGATGTGCTTCATATAGCTGGCATAAAGCCAGGTTCTGTTGAAGTGACCTTTGATGGTCTTGATAGTGTGGTAATGCCCTCCGTGCCTGATTATATAAAAAGCCTTCCTGTTGATAAGGCCCTTGAGGAGGATGTGATTCTTGCCTATGAGATAAACGGAAAACCCCTTCCGATTCTCAATGGATTTCCTCTCAGACTCATTGTGCCTGGATGGTATGCTACATACTGGGTAAAATCTCTTACCGAGATAAAGGTGATTGATAAGGCCTATGAGGGTTTCTGGATGAAACCTGCCTATAGGATACCTGACAATCCCTGTGGATGTATTCCACCGGGGACATCACCGAAAAAGACCGTTACTATAAACAGGATGACAACGAGATCCCTTATCATAGAACCAGAAGAAGGCGCAATGATTAATACCGGAAGATATACGAGGATTTCTGGCATAGCCTTCTCAGGCGGATACAGTATTAAGGATGTTATAGTCTCAATGGATGGTGGCAGGACATGGCATCAGGCAGAACTTGGAAGGGACCTTGGAAGGTATTCCTGGGTTCAGTGGTATTATATGTGGCGTCCCGAAAAACCAGGGACCTATACCCTCATGGCAAAGGCAACAAACAGCATAGGAGAATCACAGCCCTTTGAGAGCCTGTGGAATCCCTCTGGTTATCTATGGAATAAGATCGAAAAGGTTGAGATAACAGTGAAACAGGGAGGTTAATATGAAGATT
>DAISHO010000403.1:0-1520 GCA_036822495.1 Thermodesulfovibrionales bacterium | reverse complement strand
ATAAAAGTGGCTATACAGGAAGGACTTGCATATATTGCCTCAATATTCTTCCCGTGGATGAGAGCCCTTTCTATTAGCCCGTCTATCTCAGCCTTCCGCACCCTGAGAATAGAGAGCCCCCTGATCCTTTTGTTTTCTACAATTCTCTCTCCAAGGTCTGAGTAGATGAAATAAAAATCAGGATAAAGCCTTTCCATTTCCATATTAATCAGTCTCTGAAGATCTTTTCCTTTAACAGGCGGAAGGCTTATGGTCTCTTGAATAAGCTCGCCAAAATCAACAGCAAGAATAAAGTTTCTCTGCTTTAATTTAGAAAGATAAGAGTCGAGGTCATCAATGGAGATTGTAAAGGCCTTATGAATAAAAAGGCCTTTTGTTCTCTTTTCAGCCTCGATGATCTTTACAGTCTTGCCTTCTATACTTAGTGCAATCTTCACACTACCTTATTTTTACCATAAAAGGAGAGGGAAATCAAGAAGAATAAGAAAACTTCACTGGAGTTTAAGCCCTTGCCTCTATTAATACTATATCATCTATGAGTTTTATTGAAGATTTTTTAAATCCTGTATTCTTAAGCCATGCCTTTATCTCCTCAGGAGAATAGGCCCTTCCACCTTCAGTATTGACAAGCATGTTTACAGAAAAGAGGGCACTGCTAAGTGGAGAGGTTTTATCTTTTGAAATATAAAACTCCTGAATAACCACCCTGCCACTCCTGGCAAGGGCCCTCCTGACCTTTCTGAGTATCTCCAGATTATCCTCTTCAGAGTAGGCATGAAGGACCTGGCTTATAAATATAAGGTCATAATCTGTTCCAATCTCGTCAACAAGAAAATCGCCTTTCATAAGGTTTACATTCACCTTTTCCCTTTTAATAATCTCTGAGGCAATCTTTATAGTCTCGGGAAGGTCAAAGAGCGTGACCTCAAGGCCTTTCCTTGCCAGCTCTATTGAATAAGTTCCGGGACCTCCGCCAAGGTCTAATACCCTCTTTACACCCTTGAGGTCAAGGGCCTTTACAACCTTCTTTGCCCTGAGTTTAGCAATATCATGCATCCCGAGTATAAAGGCCTCATGGTCTCTGTGAGCCCTGTAAGGTCTTCCTGTTCTAATCACCTCATCAAGGCCTGACCAGTTCCTCCAGAGGGTATCAGCATGCCTGATAATATTACCCTGATAATAAGGGCTTCCTGTGACGAGAAATCTTGAGGCAATTGGTCTATTCTGGTATTTGTATTTAGTTTTTCTTAAAAGACCGAAAGAGACGAGGCAGTCAAGGAGTATCTCTGTTGCGCGTGGGTCTGTATTGAGTTTTAAGGAGAGCTCTTTTGCAGAAAGGGGTTTAAGGAGATAGTCAAAAACCCTGAGGTTGTTTGCAGTAATCAATACCCTTGACGGCCTGAAGGCACCCCAGAGTTCTCTTAATCTTTTCAGGTCCTGAAGTGTCATCTTTAAGATTATATCAAATCATAGCTGTCCAAAATAAATTAAAATGGTATTTTAAAGAGGGCATAAGGCCT
>DAISHO010000402.1:0-1543 GCA_036822495.1 Thermodesulfovibrionales bacterium | reverse complement strand
TATAGTAGTGAAGCCCTCTTCTATAGCAGAGGAGGTCTCATCAACAAAGGAGCTCAATCTTGAGCTCATATCGGCCACCTCTTTTACAGAAGCCTTGAACTCCAGAAGGGCTGAAAGGGCCTCCTCTGTATTTTTCGAAAGTTTATTAAGAGAGCTACCTACTGTCTGAGCAGTCTGGTTGATCTCTGATGTGGCAGTTGCTATTGAAAATACACTCTCTGCTTGATGCTCTCCAGAGGACTTCACATCTGAGCTCGTCGCTTTAAGGGATTGACTACTGAGGTGAAGGCCTTCTGATGTATCCTTAATATTAGAGAGGGCCTGAAGGAGCTGATATCTCATATTATCAATTCCCTGCATGATTTTTCCCATCTCATCCTTTTGATTCAACAGTGGCTCAGGACTTAAATCTCCCTCGCCTATCCTGGCGAGCTGGGAGAGTATCCTCCTCGTTGAATCTGTTATGTTTCTGCCAAAATAAGACGAAAAAACAATTATGAGGATGAATACTAAGATTATTGCACCGCCAGCTAAAAAACTCTTAATGACAATCTTTTTATAGGTCTTTTCTGCCCTCAAGGCAAGGCGTTTGATGGAGTAATCCTCTACGGATTTGAGATTATCTATAGCACGGCTAACAGCACTCCACCACTCCTCAGGCTCTATAGAGAGCCTTTGTTGAGGACCGATAATAAGGGCCTTTTCTATTGCCTTTGTTACAAATTCTACCTCCTGCCCTTTATAAACCTCTTCAAAAAACCTCTTAAGGTCATAGTCTGCATCTTGAAGGAATCTTGTGAGATACTCCTTATAGATTCCGTAGCGGATGGAAAAAAGGGAATAATCCTCTACCCTAAAGCCTTTTCCATAAAGGGCAGCATAAAGGGTAGCCCTCATCCTGCCAAGATACTCCTTTGCTCTTATGAGATCTGTATGCCTTATAAGGCTATCTCTGATCTCGTGACTTTCTATTTTTTCTATTTTATCCTTTATAAGGACAATAACCCCGTCAATTATCTCCGAATAAGCCTGAATAACCATTTCAGGTGAGGCCTTCTCCGAATCAATGGCTTCCCTTATATAACTCAGTTTGAAGAGGTGGCTTGAAGATATTTTATCCTTAATCTCTAAAAGGACCTTATCAGTTTCTGCCCTTCGCTCCTGGAGCTTCTCCCTTCCTCTTTTAGATACTACAAATCCTGAACTTGTTCCCCTTTCGATCTGGAGGTTGTGAATTAGGATAGAGAATCTTTCTGATTCCTTTAATAAGAACAGGGTTTCTTTGAAGTCTTTAACTGACCTATAATATTCCCCTATCTGGGCACTGGCAAAATACAGAAGAACAGAAAATAAGATACCAGAGATTAAAAGTAGTTTCTTTTTTAGACTTAGATCCTTAAGTCCCATTAACCACCCCTTTTATTTATAACATCTTTTTATGTAAAAATTTTGTTAAAAATTGTTAATTATTTGTTAATGACATTGTTCAGATGTTTAAACACTGTCACAATGTCTAACCTCTACACCTTTGGCGTGTCCAGTC
>DAISHO010000401.1:0-1562 GCA_036822495.1 Thermodesulfovibrionales bacterium | reverse complement strand
CCATGTGAGATTGGGTATTGGTTCAGGGAATTTACCACCCTCTTTCTGGTAGAGCCTTTTCACCCTAAAGCAGAGTTCATTTATTATCTCTGCATCTGGCTTTGCCTCTCCAGGTGGCTCGGTAGCCTTATACCTCCACTGGGCAAGCCTTCCTGAATTGGTAATGCTCCCTTCCTTCTCAACAGAAGATGCACAGGGCAGGAAGAAGACCTCTGTCTGGATCTCCTCAGGATTCATCCCCGGACCCTTCCAGAAGGAGCCTGTCTCATTCTCAAAGAGGTTTACATTGACCATCCATTTGAGTTTTGCTAAGGCCTTCCTCACCTTTCCAGCATTACTTCCAGAGCAGGCAGGATTCTGTCCCCAGGCAAAGAATCCCTCAAATTTACCCTTAAGCATCTCGTCAAAAAGGATGAGCCATGAGCAATTCTGACCTTCATCGAGTTTTGGAAGCCAGGCATAGCCAAAGTCATTCTCCTTTGTTGCCTTATCACCCCATATAGTCTTGAGATAGCTCACAATGTATTTATTCCTGTTTGACCACCAGTTTACACTCTTCGGGTCCTTTGTCTTAGGAGTATGTTTTTCTATATATCTATTCAGGTCTGTAAGGGAAGCTGTTGGCACTGGTAGATACCCTGGCAGGATATGGAAGAGAAGTCCATGGTCTGTTGAGCCCTGGACATTCGACTCACCCCTTAAGGCATTTATTCCACCACCTGCCATTCCGATATTTCCGAGAAGTAGCTGTATTATCGCCATTGCACGAATTATCTGAGTTCCTACTGTATGCTGTGTCCAGCCCATGGCATAAAGCTCTGTACCGACCCTGTTGGGCTTACCTGTTGAGGCATAGGTCTTATAGACCTCAAGGATCCTCTCCTTTGGTGCACCAGTGATCTTCGCCACTGTATCGATAGTATAGCGGGAATAATGTTTCTTAAGGAGCTGGAATACACAATGGGGGTCTTTCAGTGTGGGGTCCTTCTTAGGGATGCCATTTTCATCAAGCTGGTACGACCAGGTCTTCTTGTCATATTTCCTTGTCTTTGGATCATAACCTGAAAATACACCATCAAGCTCGCCAGGGCCTTTGAACTCAGGGTTCACGAGGTAGGAGGCATTTGTATAGTTCACAACATATTCCTTGAAATAGAGATTGTTCTGAAGGATATAGTTAATCATTCCGCCAAGGAAGGCTATATCAGTGCCAGAACGGATAGGACAATATATATCTGCCTTTGCAGCAGTCCTCGTGAATCTCGGGTCAACAACTAAGAGCTTTGCCCCTCTCTCCTTTGCCTTCATGACCCATCTCATTGATATGGGATGGTTCTCTGCAGGATTTGCACCCATTACAAGGATTACATCAGCGTTTTTAAAATCATTCCACTGATTTGTCATTGCACCGCGACCGAACGACTCTGCCATAGCCGCCACAGTCGGCGAGTGTCATATTCGGGCCTGGTGTTCTATGTAGACAAGACCAAGGGATCTAAGCCATTTCTGAAGGATATAGCATTCCTCATTATCCAGTGCAGCACTTCCAACATGGGCAATGC
>DAISHO010000400.1:0-1604 GCA_036822495.1 Thermodesulfovibrionales bacterium | reverse complement strand
TAGCCTTATGCCTGTAGCCTGTTTTCAGCCTTATGCCCATTCAAAACTTTATTTTAGACAGGTATGACTATTGAGTTAAAACAAGCAGGTTAGCCTTTTATAGGCAGCTCCCAATCCCTGAATATGACTTCCTTTATTTTTAAAAGGCTTATTGAGATAATACCAGTATTTTTCGGAATTACCCTCATTACATTCGTGGTGATTCACCTTGCACCTGGAGGTCCTGTAGAATCTCAGACAGAGCTAAATATCAAGGTTGGTGCTGAGGCAAGGGAGAATCTAAAAAAACTCTATGGTCTTGACAGGCCCCTTCATGTCCAGTATCTTGACTGGATGAAAAGGTTTATGAAACTGGACTTTGGAGAGTCCTTCATTGACCAGAGGAAGGTTATAGATAAGATTAAAGAAAGAATTCCCATAACACTTGCTATTAATATGATCTCTATGACCATAATCTTTCTCTTTGCCATCCCCATAGGTGTAATCTCTGCATGGAAGAGGCATTCCATCTTTGACAGGATAACAACAGTATTTGTCTTTGCAGGTTTTTCTATCCCCCACTTCTGGCTTGCCCTTTTGTTGATGATCCTTTTTGGTGTTGAACTTGGTTGGTTTCCTATATCTGGAATCCAGAGTATAGAGATAGCGGAGATGAATTTCCTTGAAAGACTCGTCGATATCGCAAGGCATCTTGTCCTTCCTGTGTGTGTTGCCACCGTTGGTGGACTGGCAGGACTTTCCAGATATGCCAGGTCAAGTATGCTTGAGGTGTTGAGGCAGGATTATATCAGGACTGCAAGGGCAAAGGGCCTTCCAGAAAGGGTTGTTATCTTCAGACATGGTCTCAGAAATGCCCTCCTGCCTGTTATAACAATTCTTGGACTTTCTGTCCCTGGCCTTATAGGTGGGAGTGTTATATTCGAGACTATATTTGCTATTCCAGGGATGGGACAGCTTTATTATTCCTCTGCAATGGCAAGGGATTATCCTACAGTCATGGGATTGCTTGTAATAATCGCCTTTCTTACACTCCTTGGTAATCTCATTGCAGATGTTGCCTATGCTATGGTTGATCCGAGGATAAGGCTTGGTGGAAAAGATGGCGGAAGTAACATTTAATATAATAGTATCACTGAAAAGAAATCCTATAGCATCCCTTGCCCTTCTGATAATTGTGTTTTTGTTTTTCCTTGCCCTTTTTGCACCTTTTATTGCACCCTATTCTCCAACAGAGATAGATGTAGATAATGTCCTTTCACCACCAAGCCTTACCCATCCCCTCGGTACAGATGAGCTCGGCAGGGATGTCCTTTCAAGGATGATTTATGGTGCCAGGGTCTCTCTTTCTGTAGGATTTATAGCAGTAGGTATCGCAATCCTAATAGGTACACTCATAGGCTCAATTGCTGGTTATTATGGTGGAAGAATTGATTCCATCCTTATGAGATTTGTTGACATTATGCTTACATTCCCAACAATATTCTTGATTCTTGCCATTGTGATAATAGTGGAACAGAGTATATGGACCATAATGGCTGTTATCGGTTTTACGGGCTGGATGGATGTTGCAAGGCTTGTAAGGGCAGAGTTTTTGAGCCTGAAGG
>DAISHO010000399.1:0-1623 GCA_036822495.1 Thermodesulfovibrionales bacterium | reverse complement strand
AAAGGTCTCGGCCTCTCAATTATATGCTTCAATAAATTTCCTGTAGCATCAGCCATACCCCAGGCAATCGCAGATAGGATTAGTACCAGAAAGGCCTTCTTTCTTTCCTTGATGACTGTCAGAAGCCAGATAAACAAAAAGAAGAGATAGCCTTTTTGGGTCATAAATACCATAAGACTATCAAGCAGGGGGATAGGGTCGTGAGTATTGATAAATCTCAATAGCAATAAATCAGGATTCATCAGTTCTACTGGATAAGAGCTCAATAACCCTGTTTCTGAGCTCCTTTATAGAAAATGGTTTCTTTATATAAGATAGGCTGGTTTCTTCAGGAATTTTTTTCCCTGTCATAATAAGGATTCTCGTCGCGGGTTTTCTGTTTAAAATATCCTTTGTTATCTCAAGAGCAGTAGAATCCTTGAGATAATAATCTGTTATCACAAGGTCAAAATCCTCTTTTTCAAAAAGGGAACAAAATTCCTTCCTGTCAGAAGCTGTAAAGAGGTCATAACCCAAAGTTGAGAGGGCCCTCTTTACAACGGTGAGTATAAGTGGATTATCGTCAACAACACATATCTTAGTCATCAAGCCTTTCTGGAAAAGGCATCCTTCATTTTTATAAGCAACCAGTTATTATCACCCTTTTTCATCCTTATTAAGGCAAACATACCTTTTAATTTCTTTCCTTTAAGTTCAAATTCAATATTACCAGAACTGATGCTTCCCTTGATAAGATTAAATTCGCCTTTATCCCATATAATAACCTTTCCCGCACCATACTGACCTTCAGGGATGATTCCTTCAAAATCAGCATATTCAAGGTCATGGTCATCTACCATCACTGCAAGCCTCTTATCTTCTGGATTCATGGAAGGGCCTTTGGGTACTGCCCAGGACTTTAACACACCCTCCATCTCGAGTCTCAGGTCGTAGTGAAGATGTCTTGCATGATGTTCATGGACAACAAAGATAGGCATTTAAAGGATTTCAAGAAGCTCTATATCAAATGTGAGTTCCTTTCCTGCAAGGGGATGATTTGCATCAAGGGTAACAGTTGTACCGGTGATTCTTGTAATCATGACATCAACGAAGGAGCCATTATCCTGTTTTATCTGAAGATGAAGTCCCACCTCAGGTTTTATATGTGGTGGGAACTGACTTATGTCCACATCTGCTGTGAGCTCTTCAAGATAAGGTCCATAGGCCTCATCAGGTGAAAGCACAACTGTCTTTGCCTCTCCTGTGTTCATACCTATCACCGCCTTTTCAAAACCTGGAATTAACCTCCCCTCTCCTATTGTAAACTCAAGGGGCTCCCTCCCTACGGAAGTATCAAAGATGGTCCCATCGCTCAATTTTCCAGTGTAGTGAACCCTTACTGTGTTTCCTATTGCTGCAGTTGCCATAAACATCTCCTTTTGCGGGATTCCCTTTCTCACACCCTGTAAATGAAAAATTCATTACATCAGGGTAGCAAAGGTTTTTTTTCCTTTGAGAAATCCCTTTATAATTATAGCATAAATGGCATTCCCCATGGTTTTCGACCAAATCGTTCCAAAATAAATCAAAAAGGGGCATGAGGCCAAAGAACAGGCTATGGTAGGCTACAGGCTATAGGCTACA
>DAISHO010000398.1:0-1627 GCA_036822495.1 Thermodesulfovibrionales bacterium | reverse complement strand
GGTCATGATAGGTTATTTAACAAGTTACATTAAGGAGTCGCCTTTTGTGCTTTTTGCTAATGGCGTAAGTAATAGTTGGCCTCATGCCCTTTTAAGACTTATCTTGTACAGGTGTGAAATTAACTTATAACTTTCGAATTACACCACCCTTTTCCTTCATAAAATCTGGTAAACTATTTCTGTGCAAATACTCTATCCAAAACAATTTGAAAGGGCTTAAATAGGCTGAAGGCTACAGGCAAATTAGGCTTTATTGGACAGGTATGACTTAATATAAGATTGGAGATTCCCTGTGGCAAACCACACAGAGAGCAGATGTCAGAGGTTAGAGGTCAGAAATCAGAGTTTAAGTAAAAATTTATTCCTCAGAATCTGACCTCCGACCTCCGATATCCAACTTCAGTTTTAGTGCTCGGAGGGAATACACTTGCTATCCATTTAAGAGAGGTCATTACATGGAGTTTAAAAAGGAATATCTCAGCAATGGAATACCTGTTGTAATGGTACCTATGAAACAATTCCGTTCTGTCTCAGTAGGTATATGGGTCAGGACAGGTTCCAGATTTGAGGCACCAGAAGAAAATGGTATCTCCCATTTTCTTGAGCATATCTTCTTTAAAGGTACCCCAAGCCGTTCCCAGAAGGATATAGCCATAGAGATCGACTCCATCGGTGGTGAACTAAATGCCTTCACCTCAAAAGAAACAACTACTTTCTATATCAGGGTATTAGACCAGTTTCTTGAAAAGGGTATTGACCTCTTGAGCGATATATTCCTCAACTCAGTATTTCCTGAAGAAGAGATAGAAAAGGAAAAATCGATTATAAAAGAAGAGATAAAGATGGTTGAGGACACACCCGATGATTACATCCATGACCTCTTTCACCACACAGTCTGGGATAACTCAGGGCTCGGTCAGCCCATCCTTGGTAGAAGAGAGACGATAAAGACTTTTACAAGGGAAAAACTCCTTAATTATAAAAAGAAATTTTATGGCACAAAGGACATAATAATATCCTGTGCTGGAAGGTTTGAACCAGAGAGGCTAATAGGACTCCTGAACAGATATCTCGGCTCTATGGAACAGGGCTCAGATCCACCCAATATAACAAAACCCTCCTTTCATTCCAGAAAGGACATACACAAAAAGGACCTATCGGAGGTACACCTCTGTCTTGGGGTTGAGGCCTTTGAACTTTCAAGTCCTTATAGATACCATCTCTCCATAATCAATGCAATTCTTGGTGGAGGGGTTAGTTCAAGGCTCTTTCAGGAGATAAGGGAAAAGAGAGGTCTTGCCTATTCCATTTACTCCTTTGTCCTTGGTTTTCTCGATACAGGTCTTCTGGGTGTTTATGCCGGGACATCCAAGAAGCGATACAATGAGGTAATCGACCTTGTAATAAATGAAATGAACACCCTTAAAGATACCATTACAGAAGAGGAGCTCCAGAAGGCAAAGGACCAGATAAAGGGTAATCTTGTCCTCGGCCTCGAATCAACGGGTAATACCATGTCCTATATTGCAAGACAGGAGATTTATTATGGAAGGTATATCTCTATTGAGGAGACAATCAAACAGATTGAAAAGATAAAACTTGCTGAGATAAGGGAACTTGCTGAAAG
>DAISHO010000397.1:0-1654 GCA_036822495.1 Thermodesulfovibrionales bacterium | reverse complement strand
CTCAAGCCTGTAGCCTGTAGCCTGATTATGGTTGGTGATGGAATAAATGATGCACCTGCCCTGGCTACTTCTGATGCTGGCATTGCCACTGGAGGTGCCGCAGATATAGCAGCAGAATGCGCAGGAGCTGTCTTTATGAGAAAGGACCTTAATCTTTTAATCACGCTCTTCAAGGTCTCAGAAAAGACCCTTTCAATTATAAAACAGAACCTCTTCTGGGCCTTTTCATATAATATAATTGCCATACCCCTTGCTGTAAGCGGAAAGATCCATCCTGTAATATCTGCTATACTTATGGCAGTGAGTTCATTGCTTGTCGTAGGGAATTCATTGAGATTGAAAAAATTGACATAAAACTCACCAGTAGATAATAATAATTCCGTTATCTGCCAGTTATTTTTAAAGTAGTAGAGGCAAAAGGAGGCGAAGGGAATGAAAAAACTTGCTGAAAAGGCGAGTATACTTATTGAGGCACTACCTTACATAAGAAACTTCTACGGAAAGACCTTTGTGATTAAATATGGAGGTGCTGCGCAGATAGAAGAATCCCTCAAGTCCACCTTTGCACAGGACATAGTACTTTTAAACTTCATCGGGATACATACAGTGGTGGTTCATGGTGGTGGGCCAAAGATATCAAAGACCATGGAGCAGATGGGGAAAAAACCTCAATTTATTCACGGTCAGAGGGTCACAGACAGGGAGACAATGGATATAGTTGAGATGGTTCTTGCTGGAATAATAAACAAAGAGATAGTGAATCTCATAAACCAGCATGGTGGAAAGGCTGTTGGCCTGAGTGGTAAAGATGGTGGCCTTGTGAAGGCTAAAAAGAAGGTTGTTAAAAAATTGTCTCCTGAAACACAGACGGAGGAGATAATAGACCTTGGTCTTGTGGGTGATGTAGAGGAGATAGATCCATCCATACTGATTACTTTAAAAGAAAATAATTTCATCCCTGTAATTGCTCCTGTTGGATACGATAGGGATGGTAATACCCTCAACATAAATGCAGACTATGTCGCCTCTGCTATAGCAGGAGCCATCAGGGCAGAAAAACTAATACTCCTTACAGATGTGGAGGGGATTCTTAATCAAAAGGGAGAACTTATATCATCAATAAGGTCAGAGGCTGCTGAGAAACTTATAGAAAAGGGTGTCATAAAAGGTGGAATGATACCAAAGGTACAGGCCTGTATTAATGCCCTTAAAAAGGGATGTTCAAAAACCTATATTATAGACGGAAGGATTGAGCACTCACTCCTTCTTGAGATATTCACAAAAGAAGGTATAGGAACAGAAATAATCCCCTGATTGGTGACGGAATTAACAGTTCATGACATTCACTAAAAAGGTCTTTAAAGGTGTTATTCTCTTTTGCTTTCTGGGCATTCTTTTTCTCTCCGTAGCCTATCTCTTCACCATTCCTGATACAAAATGGCTAAAACAAAAAAATCCTGACCTCACAGCCCTTATGAAATACAGGCTCAGCAAGGCACCCAGGGGCTACAGGATTACAAAGAAATGGGTCAATCTTTCAGAAATATCACCTTACCTTATAAAGGCTGTCCTCATAGCTGAGGATGACCGATTTTATATGCATGAAGGGTTTGATGTGGAGGGAATAAAAGAGGCAATAAAAAAGGATATTAAA
>DAISHO010000396.1:0-1671 GCA_036822495.1 Thermodesulfovibrionales bacterium | reverse complement strand
TTTCCCTTTGTTGGGAAGATTATCAAACTCTCCCCTCTCAATAGCCTCTCTTATCCGCTCCTCTGCTATCCTCTTTAAAAAATCCATGAAAAATTATAACATATATATTCTTGAAGCTTATAGTTTTTAAGGAGGAGCTCATGAAGATTAAGGTCAAAAATCCCATTGTCGAGATTGATGGAGATGAGATGGCAAGGATTATCTGGAGGCTCATAAAAGAGAGGCTTATACTTCCCTATCTGGACATTGAACTCAAATATTATGACTTGAGCATCCAGAACAGAGACAGGACAGAAGACAAAATAACCCATGAGGCAGCAGAGGCAATAAGGCATTACATGGTTGGTGTAAAGTGTGCAACGATTACCCCAAATGAAGAAAGGGTAAAGGAATTCAGCCTCAAAAGAGCCTGGCCAAGCCCGAATGCAACAATAAGGGCAGTCCTTGATGGCACAGTATTCAGAAAACCCATAATTGTAAAAAACATCCCTCCTCTTGTAAAGACCTGGAAGAAACCAATTATCATAGGAAGGCATGCCTATGGAGACATATATAAATCAGTAGAGACGATAGTGGAAGGACCTGCCATGGCAGAACTCAGGATAAAATATGACGATGGAAAAGAAAAGGTCCTCAATATTCATCGCTTTAATTCAGCAGGCATAGTCATGGCAATACATAATATAGAGGATTCCATAAGGAGTTTTGCAAGGGCCTGTATGATGTATGCCATAGACCAGAAGGTTGACCTGTGGTTTGGTGCAAAGGACACCATATCGAAGACCTATCATGGAAGATTCAGGGATATATTCAGGGAAGAAGTAGAGTTAAAGAAAAAGGAGCTTCAGGATGCAGGCATCAACTATAGATATATGCTTATAGATGATGCTGTAGCACAGGTTCTGAAATCAGAAGGGGGAATGCTCTGGGCATGTATGAACTATGATGGAGATGTTATGAGTGACATGGTGGCAACAGGATTTGGAAGTCTCGGGATGATGACCTCTGTGCTTGTGAGTCCTGATGGAAGATTTGAATACGAGGCAGCCCATGGTACAGTTGTAAGGCACTACAGGGAGTATCTCAAGGGCAATCCCACCTCCACAAACTCTGTTGCCTCTATATTTGCCTGGACAGGGGCTATAAGAAAGCGTGGAGAGCTCGACAGAACCCCTCAGGTTGTCAAATTTGCTGATACCCTTGAAAGAGCAGTAATAGAGACCATAGAGTCAGGCATAATGACAAAGGATCTTGTAAGCCTTGCAGAACCGAGACCTCATGGTTATGCCCTAACAGAGGAGTTTATAGAGAAGGTAAGAGAGAGGTTGGAAAATGCCTTAACAGGATAAACCTTGCACCTCCGAGGTGCAGGTTTTTTGGAAAAAAAGGCGGGCAAATTTGCCCGCCTTTTTAGAAAGCTTTAAGCCTTTTAGAAGCTGAGCATTATGCCATGCCTTATAGCATAGGCATCATCTGCATTAGGACCCCAGAAGTCACCTGCCATAAGGTATCCACCCTCAACCCAGTAGGTGAGGTTTTTGTCGATCTTATATGTAATCTTTGGGTCAATCTCTATGCCGATGTCCTTATCTCCACCAGCAGGGACCTCATTTGCCCTGAGCCAGAAGAGGTTGAGGGATGCTGTGAGGTCCTTCACAGGCTGGGCTGATG
>DAISHO010000395.1:0-1683 GCA_036822495.1 Thermodesulfovibrionales bacterium | reverse complement strand
CCAAAGGTCTTTATCCAGTAGTCATAGGCATGGGCCGATGAAAAGGAAAGAAATGAGACAAGGGAAAGGAGGAACAATAGACATAGAAACTTATAAATTTTTGGTGCTTGCATAAAAAACCTCCTGTTGCAGGATGTATTTAAAATCTTTCTTTAGACATTTATATCACAAAAAGAGATTAATGTCAATGTATTAAATTTCAGATTTGAAAATATTTAAAATTTTAATTAATAGCACACATGTCCAAAATAAAGTTTTGAATGGGCATAAGGGTGAAGAACAGGCTGCAGGCTTAAGGCTGAAGAAAAAAATTCCTTAAAGAAAACTTCAGTCTATGGCCTTAATCCTATTTGAGGCCTTATGCCTATTTTAAAAGTCCCTTCCAATTTTTTATCCCATCCTCAGGGCCTCAACTATATTTATCCTTGATGCCCTTAAAGCTGGCAATATCCCTCCAAGGATACCCATAAATAAAGAGAAGGCTATTGCCTTAAGGCTGATTCCCAGGGTAAGGTTGAACCTGAAGGCAAGCTCTGAAAAGGTCTGCCAGTTCAAGGTTGATACCTCAAGGAATTGTAGCAGGGAGGCAAAAATAAGCCCCACAACACCACCCACAAGGCTAAGGATGATCGATTCTATAAGAAATCCCATAAGGATATCCCTTTTCTGAAACCCAAGGGCCATCATGGTTCCTATGTCCTGTATTCTGTTTGCTACCTGTGCATACATGGTTATCATTGCTCCAATAATAGCACCAATGGAAAATACAATAGCAAGAGAACTGCCAAGGATTCTTAAAAATTTCGCCATTACCTCTGATTGCTCTCTGTAGAATTCTACTTCTCTTTTGGCCATAAGGCCAAGCCTCGGTTCACCTTCTATCCTCTCTTTTACAGAAGAAAAATCCTGAGGGTTTCTCAATCTGAAGACAATACAGGAATAAAAGGGCCTTCTGAAGGTCTGCATAAGGGTATTTACATCTGCCCATATCTCTGAGCTGAATCCTGTACTCCCCGCGTCCATAATTCCAACAACTGTCCATTCCCTTAAACCAAATCTTAGTTTCTCACCAGTGGAAAGACCCTTGAATCTCTTCTGAATCGCAGAACCTACAACTATCTCAGAAGAGCCTGGAAGGGGCATCCTGCCATTTAAAAGCCTCACCCTTTCTCGTAATGGAAGGGATGCCCTGTCTATGCCCCTTATAACAACATGTGATGGTTTATCTCCATCCTTTTTATAAAGATTTATGAGGACAACGAGCTCCTTTGCACACAGGGGCATTCCCTGAGGGGATATTCCTATCTCTGGAAAGGTCTCGATAATCAATGCCTTATGCCTCTCAATGGCACTCTGGATCTCTGCCTGTGAGCCCTTTCTAAGGACTATCACATTATTGAATGAGCCAGTATCGACGAGGGTCTTCTTCAATCCTTCTGCCATCATCTGGACAGAGGAAAACACGAAGACCACAAAGGCCATACCTGTTGCTGTAAGAACAGTGGTAAATCTTCTCGTGAGGAGATTCCTGAGATTATAGGTAAGAAATAATATCATCCACACCTGTCTAAGATAAATCTTAAAGGGGCATAAGGCCAACTATTACTTACGCCATTAGCAAAAAGCACAAAGGCGACTCCTTAATGTAACTTGTTAAATAACCTGTCATGACCTTAATAAACC
>DAISHO010000394.1:0-1706 GCA_036822495.1 Thermodesulfovibrionales bacterium | reverse complement strand
TCGATACCATGGTTTATTAGACTTGTACTGGTGGTGATGTCCTAACCTGAAAGAGAAAATGATTTGACAGAAGGGTCTTTCGGGGATATAATTTTATAAAAGGTGATTTCTTGAAGAAAGGAGGAGGTTATGAAAAGGTTAGTGTGTTTCTCGGTTATTTTGGTCCTTGCGTTTTGCACATCCTTTGTCTATGCTCAGGAGCCCCTTAAGATAGGTGTAGCTGCCATGATATCGCCCAAGGAGACTGTAAAGTATTACAGAGAGATTATTGAGTACATAGGCAAAAAGACTGGCATACCTGTAGAGATGGTCCAGCGGGAGTCTTATGATGAAATGGACAATCTCTTAGAAAAAGGTGAGGTGAAGATAGCCTTTATCTGTTCAGGCCCTTATGTGAGGGACAAAGAAAAATTCGGTGTGGAACTCCTTGTAGCACCTCAGTCCTATGGAAAGCCCTTTTATCATGCCTATATTATTGTTCACAAAGACAGTCCAATTACTTCCCTTAAGGAACTGAAAGGAAAGGGCTTTGCCTTTACAGACCCAAAGTCAAATACAGGCAAGCTTGTTCCTACCTATATGATTGCGAAACAGTTCAATACAACACCAGAAAAATTCTTTTCAAATATTATCTACACAAAATCCCATGATAAGTCCATTGAGGCAGTGGCAAAGAAGATAGTTGATGGTGCTTCAGTAGATAGCCTTATTTACGACTATGCTGCAAAAAAGAATCCTGTTTATACCTCTCTTACAAAGATTATAGAGAAGTCACCTCCATACGGCATACCACCTGTTGTTACAACAAAGGATTTTGACCCCAAACTCAAAGAAAAGATAAAAGAGGTTCTCTTAAATATGCACAATGACCCTGAGGGCAGGAGGATTCTTGACGGAATAATGGTGGATAAATTCATCATTCCGAAAGATAGCGACTACAACTCTGTAAGGGAGATGGAGAACTGGCTTAAAAAACAGAAATAAAGTATTAGTGTCGAAAGGAAATTAATGAAAATCTCTGGTCATACCAGCTCCCTGAGGATAAGGTTTATCCTTGCCATAGGTATAGCTCTCATTATTACTATGGGAGCTGGTATGACCTTTACAATCCTGAGTGCAAGAAAGAGCCAGTTGGAGGCTTTAAACAAAAAAGGTCAGAGTATTGCCTTTCTCCTGACAAAGACAGTTACAGACCCGTTACTTTATAAGGATATCCTCAAGATTGACTCCATTGTTTCAGATGCTATTAAGGATGACGATATCCTCTATATATTTGTATATGACGAAAAGGGCAATCTATTAAATACCCTTCATGCAGGTCTTGACCTTGAAGACCATGAAATAAAGAAGATTGTTGGTTCTGAAGGTAAAGGCCTTTCTGAAACTGTTACTTTCGCCACCAATGAGGTATTGAAGGGATTAAAGGAAAACAGGGATATTCTTCCAGTCACCATGCCGATTAAACTCGAAGATGGTACAGGAATTGGCTCATTATCCCTTGGTCTTACCCTGAGGAATGTTAATGCCTCTGCAATAAAGACCTCATGGATGATGAGCCTTGTGGCTATTATAGTTATATTCTCTCAAACACTCACGATCTTCTTTCTTTTTAAATCCCTTGTTATTAAACCAATTGACAACCTTAAGGATTTTTCAGAGCGACTCGCAGGAGGAGACCTCACAGCAAGGCTTGATATAAAGGGTAA
>DAISHO010000393.1:0-1721 GCA_036822495.1 Thermodesulfovibrionales bacterium | reverse complement strand
CCACCAAGACAAAATGCAAGGTAAAGGTAGTGCTTAAGGACAGTGCAGGCAATACGATTGGGAGTGATGTGAGCGATGGGTATTTCACGATACAACCATAATATAAAAGGAGGCGATTCAAACTTACCATTGGTAAGTATAACTAAGATTGAGGAGGAATTAAGATGAGGTATAGGTCATTAACTCTTTTCATCGTACTGACAATAGTCTTATTAATTGGAGGCCAGGCAAGTGCCTTTCCAATCTCAACTCAATCACTTGTTGGTGAGGCAGGTTTTTCTGGAGCAAGTGATGGCAATGGTAATTTTCTTGTAGGGATTGAGAGGGTGCCTGATGATCAAAATGGTCCCATAACAGCCGTGCTTTTTGATAGTACAGGAGCGATATTAAAAACTATTGACACAGGAAAGATAGGCTGTTGTGCTGCTGGGATTGCCTTTGATGGGACAAACTATCTCCTTATATGGGAAGATTCAAATGGTCAATCTGTGCCTGACTACAGTAATCAACAGGTCTATGGTCTGTTTATTGATACCAGTGGAAATCCTGCTGGTGACCCATTTGCGATAAGTTCAACAGGAATAGGGCTTGATGGAATTAACGCCGTAGCATTTAATGGCACAAAATATCTTGTTGTTTATACAAAGCTCTTTGATCCTTCAAAAGGAGAAAATTGGGATAATCGCTACATAGCAGGTGCAATTGTAAGTACTGATGGGACTGTTTCAGGTGAGTTCAGGATAAGCGAAGGGTATGGTCATCAACCAACAGTTGACTCAGATGGCACAAACTTCTTTGTTGTATGGATAGAGGATTCAGCAGATAAGGAGATAATGGGAAGAATTGTGAACCCTGATGGCTCCCTTGGTACTGAGATTGAAATAGATTCGAGTTCATTATGCAGTGACAACCCTCCAGCTGTGAAATACGGGCTTGATTCCTATCTTGTAGCCTTCAGTGACCAGAGAGGCACAGGTTCAATTCCCTGTAGTCAGGCAGGATTTGGAGGCTGGGATCTTGTAGGACAGATGGTTGGAACAGATGGCACCTTAATTAATAATCGCTTTTATATAAAACAGAGTGGCTCCCAGATAGTCCCTACCATAGCATTTGATGGAGAGAAGTTCCTTGTTGCCTACAATGATTATACCAGTGATACATCAAACTATGGAGTCTGCGACAGCACAGAGGGCACATGCTGGGATATAAGGGCAAGATATGTGAGTACAGAGGGCGCTGTAATTGGCAATCCAATTACTATAAGCGCAGGCGCGGGTATCGAGGTGGGAGGTATTGGTGGCTATGACTCTACATCAGGATTCCTTGCACTCATCAATAAATGTGGCAACAGGATATTTGGTCCAAAGTGTGATGTGTATGGACAATTCATTACACCTATAGAATCCTATGTTGCCATCACCTATCCCCGGCCTAATGAGGCAGTGCCATCAGGTTCTACATACTCTATCCAGTGGACAGCCTCACCTGACCTTGTGAAATTCACAATAAGGCTTTCAACTGATAATGGATATACCTGGACAACTATAGCACCTAATGTTGAGGGAGCGACAAGCCTTAACTGGCCAGTGCCCACACCTTTAAATAATAAAACAAAATGTCTATTAAAGATTACAGGCTATGATGCCAATGGTAATGCATTAGCAGTTGACAAATCCGATGGACCTTTCACCATAGAAGTGGTAAAGCTCAACACGCCGAAT
>DAISHO010000392.1:0-1750 GCA_036822495.1 Thermodesulfovibrionales bacterium | reverse complement strand
GTGCATTCTTCAGCTCCCATTGTTCCTGTTTTGGCACTGCCCTTTTTGCCTCAATCCTCTTTACCAGTGCCCCATCCTTTATAAAATAGACGCCAACATCCCTTGCCTCTCCACTTAGGGGTTCATAAAGGCCAATCCTTACAATAAAGTCCTCAGAGCGGAGCCAGGCTCCACTTTTACTGAAGAGAAAATTCCTCTGGGAAGACTCATGGGTTATATCTTCAAGGAGCTCCCTTGAGAATTTTCTAGCAACTGGACTTATCAGGTTTGTAAAAAGGGCGCATCCTATGGTAATAAAAATCCCAGAGATAATAATGGGTCTCATAACCTCTTTCAGTTTTCCGCCACTCGCAGAGATAATCATTATCTCTCTATGCCGTGATGCCTGTCCAAGAACAAAGATAATGCCAAGAAGTGTAATACTCAGAATGAGATAACTACCGTAGCTCATTATTGTATAGAGTAGATAGAGACCTATCTTATAAAAAGGTGGAGAAAACTCTGAAAGCTCGGGATACCTTTCCACAAGACCAACGACTGCTATAAGGAACCCCATGCCTCCAAGAAGTACAAAAAAGACCCTTAAAAAGGAGCTGAGGAGATACCTTTCGATTATCTTCATATTACCTTTTCCACCTCTGAACAATAAATCCTGCAACAAGACCTGTAATAATCGGAGCTGTCATGCCTGCACCAACAGGGACCTTTCCTGCCTCCACGAGACCCTCAGAATACATAGCCATTAGATAATAGGCAACAAAGAACATTATTCCTGCCACGAGGCCACCGAGCCTTCCTGTCCTTCCAGAAAGAACACTGAGCCCAGGCCCTATAAAGGCCATAACAATATTAAGGAGTGGATATGTAAACCTCCTGTAAAACTCCATAATGTATTGCCGGGCCTTTTTATCCTCTACCTCCTTTGCCTTTTTGAGAAGTTCTTGAGGCATAAACTCCCCTGCCTTTCTGGATATCCCCTGTATATCAAGACCTGTCTGGAACCTGTAGGACGAAAAATATATATCTGTCCGCCTCTCCTTCTCCACTATATTTATAAGACCATTATTAAATTCCATTACAATCCCAGAACCTTCTGACATTATATATGCTGTTTTTGCTGTGATTACACTGTTTCTTTTTCTGTCAAAAACAAAGACATCCTTAAGGAGATTTTCCTCTCTCGAGTTTGTATAGATCACTATATCACCAAGCTCTGTAAAGGTTCGCTCCTCAATCTTCTTTGTTATATTCGCCTTAAGGATATGATTTATCTCATCTCTAAGCCTCTTATTTCCATAAGGGGCGATTATAGTACTTACAAGAAGACTCACAATCAGGAGGAGCCCCCCTGCCCTCACTGCTGGAAGAGAGACCTCTTTAAAACTCACTCCAGCACTCATAAGGGCTATGAGTTCATTGTCCATATTGATTCTTCCATAAACGAGGAGGGTACTTATCAGGAAGGCAACAGGAATTGTGATAAGGAGCATCTGGGGCTGTATGAGAATAATGACCTTTGCGAACTCTAAAGGCCCTGCCATTCCTGACAGAGTCTTTGCCACCCTTATGAGTTTCTCCACCATCACGAGGGTATTTATGGCAAGTATGCTCAGGATGAGATAGAAAAAGAGCTCTCTGTAGATATATCTGTAAATAATCCTCATCAGATACACCTGCCCAAAATAAATCTTAAAGGGGCATGAGGCCGATAAAGCACAAAAGGCGACTCCTTAATGTAACTTGTTAAATA
>DAISHO010000391.1:0-1761 GCA_036822495.1 Thermodesulfovibrionales bacterium | reverse complement strand
TTTAGGCGTTAGGCTTCAGGATATTAGGAAAAATTCTATAGCCTGTAGCCTATAGGAAGCCTGTAGTCTGTTATTCAGCCTTATGCCCATTCAAAACTTTATTTTGGACAGGTATGACTTTTAGTATACCTTCAAATCATTTGTTATAATGAAAGAGGTGAAGATGGCAAGCACTAATTACGAGGCAGTTATCGGTCTTGAGATCCATGCGCAGCTCCTGACAGATTCAAAAATATTCTGTTCCTGCCCCACCGTATTTGGTGCAGAACCCAATACCCAGGTATGCCCTGTATGTCTTGGGATGCCAGGTGTATTGCCTGTCCTGAATAAAAAGGCAGTTACCTATACCCTTAAGACAGGCCTTGCCCTCAATTGTAGAATCTCTCCATTTAGCAGATTTGCAAGAAAGAATTATTTCTATCCTGACCTTCCCAAGGGTTACCAGATAAGTCAGTACGAATTGCCCCTGTGCGAGGATGGATATCTCGATATCGATGTGGATGGAATAAAGAGAAGGATAGGGATAATAAGGATTCATCTTGAGGAGGATGCTGGTAAAAACATCCATGATGGTGACTACAGCCTTGTTGACCTTAACAGGGCAGGAGTTCCACTAATGGAGATAGTTACAAGGCCTGATATAAGAAGTCCAAAGGAGGCTGCCCAGTTCATGAAGAGACTTAGGCAGATCCTGAGATATCTTGGTGTGTGTGACGGAAACATGGAACAGGGCTCCCTGAGATGTGATGCCAATGTCTCTGTGAGACCCGCTGGAAGTCATGAGTTCGGAGTTAAGACAGAAATCAAGAACATAAATTCCTTCAGGTTTGTAGAAAAGGCCCTTGAATATGAGATAGAAAGACAGATAAAGGTGCTCAAGGAAGGTGGCAGGATAATCCAGGAGACAAGGCTCTGGGACTCAAAGACAGAGACAACTCAGTCCATGAGGTCAAAAGAAGAGGCCCATGATTACAGATATTTTCCTGAACCTGATCTTGTGCCTGTAGAAGTGCCAGTCCATATGATAGAAGAGATTAAGAAAGAACTACCTGAGCTTCCATCTGAAAAAGAAGAGAGATTTATGAAAGAATATGGTCTGCCTTCTTATGATGCCATGTTTATTACTGAGGAGTTGAGCATGGCTGAGTGGTTTGAAAAGGCTGTAAGGCTCGGAGGACAACCAAAGGCTGTAGCGAACTGGATAATGGGTGAACTCTCAAGACTCCTGAATGAGACAAACTTGCCCTTTGAAAAATGTCCTGTAAGTCCTGAGCTTATGGTAAAACTACTTAGCTTGATTGAAAAGGGAACGATTTCTCAAAAGATAGCAAAGACAGTATTCGAGGAAATCTTCAGGACAGGAAAAGACCCTGAAGAGATTATTAAAGAAAAGGGCCTTGTTCAGATTACTGATGAATCCCTCATTGAAAAGGCAATAGAGGAGGTTCTTAAAAATTCTCCCAGAGAGGTTGAAAGGTATCGGGCAGGAGAGGAGAAATTGATAGGTTTCTTTGTTGGTCAGGTAATGAAGCTTACAAAGGGAAAGGCGTCACCACAGCTTGTGAATGAACTATTGAAGAAAAGGCTCAAAAAGGAGGCCTGAGGTCGGATATCAGAGGTCAGATGGTAGGGAAATGGTGAGGGGGTGAATTGGTATTTTCCTCTTCACCTACTCCTGATTTCTGATTTCTGATTTTTGATATCTATTTTATCATAGCTGTCCAAAATAAATTAAAATGTTATTTTCAAAAGGGCATAAGG
>DAISHO010000390.1:0-1765 GCA_036822495.1 Thermodesulfovibrionales bacterium | reverse complement strand
AGGCCTTATGCCCTTTTGAAAATAACATTTTAATTTATTTTGGACAGCTATGATTATACCCTTAAAACTTACTTCTCAAGGGTCCTTATATAGGCGATGATCTTCCAGATATCATCCCGTGATATGATATCTTTCCACGCAGGCATACCGCCAGGCCTTCCTGATGCTATTGACCTGAAGACATCCCTGTCAGATCCTCCATATTTCCAGTCTTTGTCCGTCAGATTTGGACATACACCTCCACTTCCCTGAGGTCCGTGACACCTCTCACAATGAGTCTTGTATAATTCTGTTCCCACCTTAATTGCCTCTGGATTGCCAGTAAAGGGATTCTTCTTTTCACAGGCAGGGAGGCTTAATAGTGTGGAAATTAAAACAGTAATACTTAAAAGTTTTTTCATCTTTCGATACTCCTTATATAGGTTATCACCTTCCAGATTCTATCTGCTCCTAGGGTGTTATCCCAATTTGGCATCCCTCCTGGTCTTCCCTTTGATATGGTCAGAAAAAGGTCACTATCAGTATTTCCATATTTTTTATTCTTTTTTGTGAGGTCAGGACATATGTCTCCCTTTCCACCAGAACCATGGCAGGATTCGCAGTTCTTCTTAAATATCTCAGCCCCTTCCTTGATTGCCTGGGGATTTCCAGCATAAGGGTTCTTTGCCTGCTGTGCAAGACCTATACCTGAGATAGTTAGAATTGAAACTAAAATAATGGTCATAATCTTAAACATCTTAACCTCCTCTTTATGTTTTTATCTTATATTCACATACACCCTTTTTTCGATAACAATAGGTTTCCAGTCCCTGAGTAATTTTAACCTTATGTCCCAGTATCCGTGCAAGGGGAAATAAACCTCAGCCCTGTATCTTCCCTCACCCGCATAGGAGAATTGAAACTCCCTGTCGTATCTTGTTGTAGAAGGCCTGCTTATCATGAAGACCATCTGAGGGTCTGTTATGGGTCTGTCAAGATGGTCTTTTAATGTAAAGAATACCTCATTCCTTCCTTTTTTCAACTCTTTATTAAGGACCTCCAACCTCAACTCCTTCTTTGCCTTCTCAATCTCATCATAGAGGAGTCCTGTCTCATAGGGCTTATCAACTACCTTTCCATCAAATACCGTCATCCCCACAATGAGCGAGCCTATTACAGCAGAAAGGCCTATTATTGTAACAATTATAACAAGGGCCTTCATGGTCTTATGAGTGTCACCTCCTTTGTGATAGAGGTCTCCCGATGGGTTGAGATAGCTGAAGGAGTGAAGGTCAGCAGGACTCTGTCTCCTTGCACCTGACCAATTAAGAATACCTTTGTCCTCTTTAATTCACCTGGTTTCAGATCTATTTGATTCGGGACAACCCTGAGATTGTCTGATGCCTCTATCTGAAACCTTTCTTCTGTCTCCTTTCTGTTCTCAATTGATATTATGAAGGAATTGATCAGCTCGTTGCTGGAGGTGAGCCTTGGTTGAAAGTTGTAATCAGGTATAATTGTAATATCGGTTTTTCTTAGCGTGCCAGTTAGATAGACGAGAAGGAGGAGACTGAGGAAGGTCAGGGCTCCTGTAATAATAGCATTAGGCCTGAGGAGTTCTTTCTTCTGAGCACCTGGCTCACCCCAGAAGTAGTTTATAAGGCCCTTTTTACCTTTTCTTTTGAATATCTCATTACATTTATCCACGCATTCAGCACAATTTATACAGGCAATATTTGCACCCTTTCTTATATCTATCCCTACAGGGCATACCTGAACACAGGCC
>DAISHO010000389.1:0-1776 GCA_036822495.1 Thermodesulfovibrionales bacterium | reverse complement strand
TATGCAATAAAAGATAACATCAAGACATGAAAGCGGTCAAGGATAATTTAAAATCAGCCCCCTTCACCTCCGAGGTGCAGGTTTTAGGACAGGTGTGGAGCTGAAGAGATAAAGGATTTTAATGTATAATAGTAGAGGCTTAAGGCTTCAGGCTTTAGGCTGAAGGTAACTTTAGGCTACAGGCTTCAGGCGTTAGGTTTTAGGATTTTTTATTTCCTATCGCCTGTAGCCTATAGCCTGTTGCCTATTTATAGGCTTAGCCAGAACAAGGAGGTGCAGGATGTTTGGTCTTGGAATGCAGGAGTTAATAATAATCCTGATTATAGTGCTTGTTCTATTTGGTGCCTCAAGACTGCCAGAACTCGGTAAAGGAATAGGACAGGCTATAAGGAACTTTAAGAAAGGGATGTCAGAGCCAGAAGAAATAGATGTCACGCCAAAGAAACCTGTAGAACAGCCAAAGGAAGAGGCTAAGAAGGCTGGTGAATAGGCATCTCAGGGTATCTGTAGATCTCAGCTCCATAAGAAAAAATTTTAAGATACTCAAAGAAAGGCTCGGCAAACTGTCACTCCAGCCCCAAAAGCCATTGATTATTGGTGTTGTAAAGGCTGATGCCTATGGTCATGGAGCAGTTGAGGTTTCGAAGGTCCTTGTAAAAGAAGGAATAGATTTTCTTGCAGTGGCCTATCTTGAAGAGGCAATTGCTTTAAGAGAAGAAGGCATAAATATACCGATTATCGTTCTCTTTAATGAACCTGATCCCCAGAAATATCTAAGATATGACCTTAGTGCAGTTATTCATGAAGAAAGGACTATCTCCATTCTTGAAAAGACCATTAAGGCTTCTTCCCCTCCTCTCAGGGTGCATGTAAAGATTGATACAGGGATGGGAAGGCTTGGTTTTTTTCCTGAAGAGGCCCTTTCTGTCCTTGAGAGGCTCCAGAACGTAAAAGGCATAAGGATTGAAGGCATTATGAGCCATTTCAGTTCAGCAGAGCTTTCAAACAAGGAGTCTGCAAAAGAACAGATTACTTTATTTAATGATATATGTATAAAGGCAAAAAAGCTCATAGGTGATAATCTCATCTGCCACATGGCAAACAGTGCAGCTATATTCAGTCTTCCTGATGCATGTCTTTCAGGTGTAAGGCCAGGACTCATGCTTTATGGTCACCTTCCGGGAAACCTTGAAGAACCCGCTCTCACGCCTGCCATGAAGGTCAGCACCAGTCTTCTGACTATAAGAAAAGTAAAGAAGGGGACTCCTATAAGTTATGGTGGGACTTTTATAACAAACAGGGAAAGCCTTATAGGTATAATCAAGACTGGATATGCCGACGGACTTATGAGGTCCTTATCCAATAGAGGTTATGTCCTTTTTCAAGGCAAAAGGGCTCCTGTTATCGGAAGGGTATGTATGGACCTTACAATGGTAGACCTTACAGAGATATTGAAGGAACTAACTATTACTTCGCCATCAACGGAGGATGAAGTTGTTATCCTTGGTTCACAGGGTAAAGAGACAATTACAGCCAGAGAATTATCTCAATGGGCTAATACGATTCCTTATGAAATACTCACTACCTTTGGAGGTCTTGGTAAAAGGGTATACGAGAATGCACTGGTGTCCAAAACAAATTGACAGGGGTTTTTAAAATAGGCTGAAGTAGGCTACAGGCTATAGGCCATAGGCGATAGGCGGAAGATAGGCTATAGGCTTTAGGCTTTAGGCGTTAGGCTTCAGGCTTCAGGATATTAGGAAAAATTCTATAGCC
>DAISHO010000388.1:0-1791 GCA_036822495.1 Thermodesulfovibrionales bacterium | reverse complement strand
TCAGGCCCTGATATGGCAAAGGCGGCTTCTTTAAGATTCGTTATTACCTTTATTGTGCCTGCAAATAGAACCTTTAGTCTAACAGGTATAATGGCTGGACTTCCTGTTACATCTCCTGCATCTACTGTAACTGTTGCATTGTATTCACCAGGTGAGAATCCTCTTACAAAGGGCTTCAGATAAAGAGTAATCGTTGAGGGTGTGACACCGGAAAGGGAAGACGGGCTAAGCCAATCTGCATTTGACTGAAGAGTCCATGGAAGCTCTCTACCTGTTGCTGAGATATAAATATCTGCAGAAGGAAGTTCCTTGCTACCCTTTTGATAGATTAATTCAATCTCAGCAGGTTTAACAGAGAGGGATGGCCTCTTAACATTCACATTAACAACTACGATGGCCTCAACTCCGTTAGGAGTATAAAAGGAGACATAGGTGGTATAGGTTCCTTCTTTTAATCCCTGAGGATTTACTGTTATATTTACCGTTGAGGGCGTAATAGAACCCTCTGGTGAAACAGAAATCCACTCAACAGGAGAGCCGGCACTCCATGAAATATCTACAGGGATACCCGAAACCTCAACAGGAAGTGAAAGAGGCTCTCCATCCTCATAGACCTCGAAGTTAAGGACAAGAGGTGATAATCTCAACTGTATAAAGGAATCAACACCAAATACATCTATCCTTGAATTATTGTGATTGCTTACAAAGAGTTTTCCATCCCTGTCAAAGACTGCATCAAGTGGTATCCTGAACTCGCCAGGGGAGGAGCCATAGGTTCCTTTGTAGGAAAGGAATGTACCATTCTTATCATAGACAACAAGGGAACTATTATAGGAATCAACGATATACAATCTCTCCGCATTGATGGTAAGACCCTGAGGTCTCAGAAATCTACTGCCAAGCATCCCACTTCCCTTGATCTGGCGTTTGAGGGTTCCATTCAGGTCATAGACCATAATCCTGATATTATTGTGGTCAGAAATATAGACCTCTCCTTTATTTTCATCTATAGCTATGCCGCTTGGAAAGCTGAGGCCCGAGCCGAAGTTGAATAGAAATCCTCCGTCCTCTGAATAGACCTTCACTGTGTTATTCAGACTGTCAACAACATAGACCCTTCCATCGGAATTTATAGCCATGTCATTGGGAAGCCCAAACTCACCATCACCTTTACCAAGCTTATAGAGGATATTACCTGATGGATCAAAGACTGTAACACTTCCGCCTTTTTGTTCACCAACAAAGACCTTGCCATTCCACACACTTATACTGAGGGGTCTTTCAACTTGAAAGGCACTAATAAGAAGGCCATTATTTGAGTAAACATAGACCTGATTATTTATTGAATCTGTCATATAAAGCCTGCCTCTTGAATCAACACATAACCTGACAGGACCCCTGATTTCTCCTTCAAAGGTACCAAGGAAGGTAAAGGAAGGAACAGTAGCTCCATAGCTGGCAGGGATATTGAATAAGGTCAGAATTATTAAGGCGATAATAGAGATAATTTTATCAATAAATAAATTCCTCACACCTATATTATAGCAATTTTTGTTCCTTCCTTTCTTATTTCTAATTTATTGATTTTTAAATAAAAAAAGTCAGCAATCGTGTAAAAAGAGACAATTTTTGACACTAAAAGGACAATCCTTGACATCTCCTGGATATGGAAATCCCGCTGGCAATCATGTGTGTTTCCTTGAGAGTCCTTTTTACAGGTTTACTCACAATCATTGCTGTCCAAAACAAATTAAAAGGGGCTTTTAAAATAGGCTGAAGTAGGCTACAGGC
>DAISHO010000387.1:0-1794 GCA_036822495.1 Thermodesulfovibrionales bacterium | reverse complement strand
CATTTTGAGTTCCTTTACAATACTTAGTGCTTTGTTAAAGTAAAAAAGGGCATTATCTAAATCGCCAATAAATTGGTATACCACACCCAACACATTATAAATATGTGAAAGGGATTCTTTATCATTTGTTAGTGATTCAGCTGTTTTAAGGTTAGTGAGGGCCTTTTTGAATTCACCTATTTCGTAGTAAGCCCTACCAAGGCAGAAAAAGGCGTCTGGGCTTTGGGAATATAGTCTAGTTGCTCGTTCTCCAGCTTTAATTGCTCTTTGATAATCTTGTGCTTTTAAAAAGTCAACGCAGGCTTCAATTTCCCCTGTTGCCCAAGCTTTGGTGTACAGAAATATAAGTAGAACTGAAATTAAAGTAAGAAATAGACCCTTTTTCATAGATTTACCTCCTATGTTTAGTGTTTGGTTTTAGATAATTCCTTAATTCATTTCACCTAATATAGATTATTTTTGCTTTTCTGACCCCTGCAATATCATAGGCAATTATGTAAAGAGGCCTGTTCATGTCTTTATTATTTAGTAAGATTAGATGGTAGGTCAAAGAAAAAAATATTTCGGAAATGTTTTACTATCTCGTACCTGCCAAGGCCAAAACTTGTATTCTTGCCGGCATGAAGAATCTCGCCAGCTTGCAAAATTTGTGTAAAGGGCTCTATATTGCCAGTATAGGTTATCTCACCTACAACACCTCCAAGCCTCATCCTTGTATCCTGTCGGGAGGAATACCTTTCCCAATCAAGCCATCTGAGGGATGATGAGGTAATGGATACATTTTGAGCATGTTCTATGATTTCTCTATGGTTCCATGATGGCTCTTGATTTCCACAGTGAAAATAATAAAGAAGACCGAGCCTTCTTAATAGATTTCTAATAAGGATATGAAACTCAGGTTTTACAACGAGGTCACGGTTGTATTTAATCCTCAAGGGAGTTATAAATCTAAGGGTTATGCTATCCATTTTATCCGATGGTATGAAATCAGAAATCTCTATGAAATTTGCCACAGGCTGTCTGATGAGTCTGTCGTCTTCAGAATAGACAAGACTGTTATCTCTAAGCCTCACCTCCTGAAGCCTGTATCTCCCCCTACCCTTTCCTATGCCAGAATTGCCGAGTTCATCAAAGGTATAGATAAAATAAGGTAGATAATCAACTGCCTTACCTATAAGAATAAGGTTAAAATTCAAGATGTCTTCAGGCTCATATATCTTTCTGGCACCATCAGGTGGCTCTATAACAAAGGGATGGGGTATCTTTTCGTATTTATGCATATTCATTATTGTGGCATTTTCTGGTGGAGGCGTCTCAAAGACATAGGCATAGATGCATCTACTTTTGAGCATGCAGTCTGAACAGCCCTGTCTTTTAAGGGCACAGACAATACGCCTGAACATATTGCCAAAACCACCCCTGAAGGTAGAGCCTTTGTAATATGGAAGATGGAGTTCGTCAACGGCCTTAATGATCAAAGTAAATCTCTGATAAGGTATCTGCATCTATTGAACAGTTCCTTTTATTATTGCCATTGAGATATCAGTAAGAAAGTTTTTTATTTCTTCAGATGAGACAAGCTTTATCCACTTAATCTCTGTATCGAGCAAGCTATAGTCAAACTCAGCAAGTATCTTTGCCAGATATACTGGAACAATACCTGCTGCTTTGCTGTAGACATCAATTAAGGCCTGCCTGAGACTGACACCATCCTTAATAAGAAAATACATATCCACAATTTCCTTTGGCATAGCCCGGTCAATGACTGCTGTAATCTTGTTGGCAAGGATATTC
>DAISHO010000386.1:0-1804 GCA_036822495.1 Thermodesulfovibrionales bacterium | reverse complement strand
AGGCCTTATGCCCTCTTTAAAATACCATTTTTAATTTATTTTGGACAGCTACGATCTGTCCAGATAAACTGTAAATGGCATAAAGTCTAACTACTTAAGCCATCGGCAAAAAGCACTAAAGGCAACTCTCCTCCCCAGGCCCATTTTAAAAAGCTCATTTCAATTTGTTTTGAAAAGCAGTGCCCTTAGATATTTTGATCTTTACAACTCTCGCTTTTATTTTTGGAAACCTTAGAGTAATAACTCCATTATTATAAATAGCAGTGCCTCTGTCAGATTCTATCTCCACAGGAAGCCTTATGATCTTTCTGAAAGCATCCCTACTTCTTTCCATGCAGATAAATCTTACATCCTCTTTAATCATCTCCTGCCTGAGCCCTTCCAGAATGAGCAGATCATTAAATACTTTAATGAGAATCTTCTCAGTTTCGATACCTGGGAGGTCAATCTCTACAATAAGGGAATCTTCTGTCTCATAGACATCTACCGGCGGGCCTTCAGCATTTGCTACCCTCAGCCCCATCTCAATGATACTAAATGTTTTCAGCTTCAGGTTCATTTTATAGTCATTTAATATCAGAGATAACAGTCTGAAGATACCTTTTAAATTCCCTTGAAAGTTCAGGATGTTTAAGTCCAAGTTCTACTGTAGCCTGAAGAAATCCGAGCTTACTGCCAGCATCGTACCTTTTGCCTTTAAAAAGATAACCATATATATCCCTCTTCTTGAGAAGCCCCTTCAATCCATCTGTAAGCTGTATCTCTCCACCCTTGCCTGGTTTAAGCCTCTTAAGGGCTTCAAATATATCGGGTGTAAGTATATATCTTCCTATTATTGCAAGGTTAGAAGGGGCCTTTTCAGGGGGTGGTTTTTCAACAAGGTCGCCAATCTTAAATACATTGCCATGTTTATTTTCATAAGCCACCACTCCATATTTATGGATCTCTTTCTTCGGAATCTCCTCAAGGGCAATAACAGGAGATTTGTATTTTTCGTAAATCTTAATCATGTCTCCAAGAAGGGTATCTTCTGAATCTATTATGTCATCACTCAGAAGCACCGCAAAAGGCTCATCCTTAACAAAAGGCATGGCACAAAGTATAGCATGCCCGAGGCCAAGGGGTAAACGCTGCCTTATATAGGCGAAATCAATATGGTTAAGTATCATTATTTGTTCGAGAAGATCTATCTTTCCCTTTTTCTTTAAATTCTCCTCAAGCTCAAAGGCTGAATCAAAATGGTCCTCTATAGTTCTTTTATGTTTACCGGTTATTATTATGAACTCATTGATACCACATGATAGGGCTTCTTCCACAGCATACTGTATCATTGGTTTATCCACAATTGGAAGCATCTCCTTTGGAGATGCCTTGGTAGCAGGCAAAAACCTGGTGCCAAGGCCTGCTGCTGGAAGCACTGCCTTTTTGATAGAATTTGACATATGTTATTATACCATAAGTTTTAAGGGGCAACAGATGAAGATATATCCCATAAGGGCCATTAATCCTGTATAATTTTAAATATGAATAATGTTCTGATAGTTGACGATGATGCTGAGACAAGAAATGTCTTGAGGGAAGTCCTTATAAAATATGGATATACCCCTCTTGAGGCATCTAATGGAATTGATGCCTTACATCTCTTTCAGACCACAAGGTTCCTCGCTGTACTCCTTGACCTTAATATGCCAGGAATGGACGGAATGGAAACCATGCAGAATATGAAAAAGATTGACCAGGATGTTCCAATTATTTTTATCACTGCCTATGGTGATATACCCACTGCTGTAGAGGCTATAAAACA
>DAISHO010000385.1:0-1808 GCA_036822495.1 Thermodesulfovibrionales bacterium | reverse complement strand
AGGCTATAGGCTTTAGGCGTTAGGCTTCAGGATATTAGGAAAAATTCTATAGCCTATAGCCTATCGCCTGTAGCCTTCAGCCTGTTGTTCGGCCTCATGCCCCTTTAAGATTTATCTTGGACAGGTGTGCAGAGCAGTAGTTTAAAAAAGGTATGCAGAATGAGATACTTATAAATTCCACGCGCGAAGAGGTTAGGGTGGCGCTCCTCGAGGGCGGTCAGGTTGTGGAGTATTATATTGAGCGCAAGAAGAGGTTAAGCCTTGTTGGGAATATTTACAAAGGAAGGATTGTAAAAGTCCTGCCAGGGATGCAGTCTGCCTTTGTTGATGTTGGCCTCGAGAAGGCGGCTTTTTTATATGTGGGTGATATTGTAATTATTGATGAAACTCCAGCTCAGTTCCATGAGCTTCTAAATAATGGCAAGGAAGACGATGCATTACCAGATTCAACAGGAGCTTCAGAGACAATCGGAGGAGAAGTAGGAGTTAGAGAGAGATTTTATATTAAACCTCAGAGGATTTCTATTGGTGATATTATTCAGGAAGGTCAGGAGATACTTGTTCAGGTAGCAAAAGACCCTATTGGAACAAAGGGGGCAAGGGTGACTGCCCATGTGACCCTGCCAGGTAGATATGTTGTTTATATGCCAACCATAGATCATATCGGAGTATCAAGGAGGATTACCAACGAGCAAGAAAGGACAAGACTAAAACAGATAGCAGAGGCTATCAAGCCAAAAACAGGCGGGATAATTGTAAGAACAGCATCAGAGGGATGCACTGAGGAAGAATTGAAGAAGGACCTCGAGTTTCTACTGATGCTCTGGGACAATATCCTGAAAAAAAAGGAGACATCGCATGCCCCTTCCCTTCTTTATAGCGATCTTGACCTTATACTGAGGACGGTCAGGGATATGATGGGTCAGAATATTGAAAGGCTCATAATTGACTCTGAAGAGGATTATAACAGGGTAATAGACTTTGTATCTCTATACTTTCCAAAACTTGCCGGCAGGATTGAGCTCTATGATGGTCATGAGCCTCTTTTTGATGCCTTCGGTGTTGAGGTTGATATCTCAAGGGCTATGGGCAGGAAGGTATGGCTCAAATCAGGGGGGTATATTGTTATTGATCAGACAGAGGCAATGACCGTGATAGATGTCAATACGGGCAAATATGTTGGTAAGGAATCTCTTGAAGAAACAATCCTCAAGACAAACCTTGAGGCTGTTAAGGAGATAGCCTATCAAATAAGATTGAGAAATCTTGGTGGTATTATTATCATTGATTTTATTGACATGGAGAAGTCAGAAAATCGCCAGAAGGTATTTAGTGCCTTTGTTGAGTACATGAAAAAGGATAGGGTTAAAAGCACCATCCTCAACATCTCAGAGCTCGGGCTTATTCAGATGACCAGAAAGAGGGTCAGGGAAAGTATAACAAGGATTCTCTGCGAACCGTGCCCCTATTGTGATGGTAAAGGATATATAAAAACTCCAAGGACAGTATGTTATGAAATATTCAGGAAGATAAGGAAGATAAGACCTTATATTACCTCGAGATTAATCGTAAAGGTTAATCCTGTTGTAGCAGAATTATTAACAGACGAGGAAAGACAAGGAATAGAAGAACTTGAAAGTCTCTTTAATGTAAAGATCGTTATTCAGGAAGACCCTGCACTTCACCAGGAACATTTTGAGATAGTGCAGATCTAATAGCTGTCCAAAATAAATTAAAATGTTATTTTCAAAAGGGGCATAAGGCCTCAAATAGGCTTTAGGCTATAGGCTTTAGGCGTTAGGCTTCAG
>DAISHO010000384.1:0-1810 GCA_036822495.1 Thermodesulfovibrionales bacterium | reverse complement strand
AAAATAAATTAAAATGGTATTTTAAAGAGGGCATAAGGCCTCAAATAGGCTGAAGGCTTAAGATAGGCTTTAGGCGTTAGGCTTCAGGATATTAGGGAAAAATTCTATAGCCTATAGCCTATAGCCTATCGCCTGTAGCCTTCAGCCTGTTGTTTGGCTTCATGCCCTTTTAAGACTTATCTTGGACAAATGTGGGGGAAGCCATGATAATAATTGAGGCCTTTAAGGGTAAGTCCATTACCGAACACGATGTAGAGATTGTCGAGAGGAAGGGCAGGGGACATCCTGATTATATCTGCGATTCCATAATGGAGGCAATCTCCGTTGAGCTATCCATGCTTTATCTCGAAAAATTTGGTGACATCCTCCATCACAATATAGATAAGGGTCTCCTTGCTGCTGGAAAAACCTTTAAGAGATTTGGTGGAGGAAGGGTTATAAAGCCAATGGAATTGACAATTGGCGACAGGGCTACCTTCTCTCTGAAGGGCAAAAAGATACCTGTTAAGGAGATAGCCATAGAGACAGCAAAAAGCTGGTTTAAAAAGAATCTGAGATTTGTGAATCCTGAAAAACATGTCAGATACAGGGTTGTCCTTCAAGAAGGTTCAGAAGAGCTTACAGACATATTCGCAAGGCCTGGGAGGATAAGGGTTGCCAATGACACCTCTGCTGCTGTTGGTTATTATCCCTTATCTTCAACAGAGAGGGCGGTCCTTGAACTTGAACAGTATCTGAATTCAGAAAAGTTTAAGGAGAGATTTCCTGAGACAGGTGAGGATGTGAAGGTAATGGGTCTAAGGAGAAGAGAAAGGCTTGAGCTCACCGTAGCCATGCCCCTTATTGCCAGTTATATCAATTCTGAAAAGGAATATTTCACAAAAAAAGAAGAGATAATTGAGGAAATCAAAAGATTTCTTAAAAGATTTTCCGATGAGTTCAATACAATAGAGTTGTATTACAATACCCTTGATGAGAGAGAAAGGGGGATTGGTGGAGTTTACCTTAGCCTTCTTGGCACATCAGCAGAGGATGCCGATTCAGGTCAGGTCGGCAGGGGCAACAGGGTAAATGGTCTCATATCCATGAACAGGCCAATGGGCACAGAGGCAGCAGCAGGAAAAAATCCTGTAAGCCATGTTGGCAAGATCTATAACATCCTGAGCCACAGGATTGCGAGAAAGGTATACGAATCAGTAAAAGGAATAAAGGAGGTCTATGTCCTTCTCCTAAGCAGAATAGGTACACCCATTGATAGACCCCAGATGGCAAACGCTCAGATCCTTCTTGAAAAAGGTATGCGACTGGAAGATGTTAGGGGAAGGGCTGAAGAGATTATAAAAAAAGAACTTGAAGGAATAGGGAGATTCTGTCTGGAACTCTCAAAAGGGAAATATCCCGTCTGCTGATTTCTGACCTCTGTTTTACTTTCTGTGAGTAAAATAAAGGGCGAGGCTTACAAGGAAGATACCACCACCAAGATAAAGGATATTTAAAACATTGTCATATCTTAAATTCAGGGCATGCTTGAAGAATGTAACAATCAGTACCATTATTATCACCTTTGCAAGCTTTTCTTTCAATTCATCGAGGGTATGAATAACGAGCAACTTTGAAGACCTTGTATCCCTTTCAAGATAATCTATCTTACTCACAAAGAGCTCATAAAGTCCTATTCCAAAAATAAATAACACTGTTGCGATCAGATAAAAGTCTATTGCTCCAATGATATGTGTTACTGCTGTCTTGTGGAAGTCCTCGTATAAAGACCTGTCAGAAAGCACATGTATTACCTCTGAAAATAGCAAGA
>DAISHO010000383.1:0-1814 GCA_036822495.1 Thermodesulfovibrionales bacterium | reverse complement strand
AGGAAGATCAGAAAAAACTTAGAGAACTCCGAGGCCCGATGGCTTGCCACGGGAGCGATAGATGTCTTGAAGAAGGCAGAGATAGTTAGAAGCCTTAATGAAGCCATAATGGATAAAGGCCTTGTGGTTGGAACAACAAGGAGGATAGGGAAAAGGAGGGGTGTTATCCTTCCAGTCCATGAAGGAATAAAGAGGATAAAAGAGATAGCTGAGGATAACAGGATAGCTATCCTTTTTGGCAGGGAAGAGAAAGGTCTTTTTAATGAAGAGGTGAAAAGGTGTGGCTTCCTCATGACAATCGAGACCTCAAAGAATGCCCCATCTCTTAACCTCAGCCAGGCTGCTTTACTTGTAGCCTATGAGCTATCAAGGTTAGAGCATTTCAATAAACTTGAGGTTCCTCCTGTAAAGCTCGTCAGTCAGGCTGATATAGATAATCTATTAAAGAGAATTGAAGAGGCCCTCCTTCTCCTTGGTTATATACCGAGGGGCGACAGAGACCTCCACAGAAAGATTATGCTCAACATGGGGTATCTCCTGCGAAGGGCTGGTCTTACAGAATGGGAACTGAATATGCTCCATGGAATATGCACAAAGATAATGGAAGTGCGAGGACATTCGGTGTTAAAATAATCGAGGTTTAAAGTATTTATGGAGAGCTAAGTGATTCCATATAAAGACGATAACCCCACTTACAGTTTTCCCTTCTTTACAGTCCTGATTATAGGCCTGAATGTGGGGATATATATTGTTCAGGTCTCTACAGGAAATGCAGAGAGGTTTGCCTATCTTTATGGTGCAATACCATCATCCATATTGACCTTTAATTCGAACCAGCCAGTTCATCCTGCCATTACGGTCTTCACCTCCATGTTCCTGCATGGCAGTCTCTTTCATCTTGCAGGCAATATGCTTTATCTATGGATATTTGGCAATAACATTGAGGATACCCTTGGCCATCTGAGATTTCTCTTATTTTATCTACTCGGTGGGGTCTTTGCTGCCTACAGCCATGCTATTATAGAAGGGGCTTCTTCAACTATCCCGATGATTGGTGCAAGTGGTGCAATATCAGCTGTGCTGGGAGCCTATCTTTTCCTTTATCCCCATGCAAGAGTTCACACCCTTGTGTTTTTTGGCTTTTTCGTTCAGGTCATAAGGATACCAGCCTTGATAGTTATTGGATTTTGGGCTATTATACAGATAGTGAATGGTCTTTTGGCAGCAGGCCTTGCCCAGCATGGTGGCGTTGCCTGGTTTGCCCATATTGGAGGTTTTTTATTCGGATTGGTTACAATAAAACTATGGAGGCCTAAAAGGAGGTATATTATTAGATGGTAGTTACATGTCCCCAGTGCAAGGTGAGATTAAAGGTAGATGATGCGAAGGTCCCGCCTCAGGGCGGAAGGTTCAAATGTCCAAAATGTAGTACAGCTATATTTGTAAAATTACCAGAGACTCCTGTATCTCCTCCTTCTCATGCCATAACAGTTACGGAAAAAACTCTATCAAGGCAACCAGAAAAAAAGGAGACCCTGGACAAAACAAAGGTTCTGATTGCCCATGGAGATAATAAATTACTCTCAGAGATGGAAGGTCTCATAAAAAGTGCTGGCTTTATTCCTATAGTATCCAGAGACGGTATAGAAGCTATTGTAAAGGCATCAAAGGAATTGCCCTTTGTAGCAGTCCTTGATGTTGCCCTCCCGAAGGAATATGGATTTGATGTATGCAAGAAACTCAAAGAGATTGAGTATACGAAAGATATAAAGGTTATACTTGTTGCCTCTGTTTATGACAGGACAAGATACAAA
>DAISHO010000382.1:0-1817 GCA_036822495.1 Thermodesulfovibrionales bacterium | reverse complement strand
TTCCAGTAAAGCTAAAACTTTTTGATTACATTGTAGTGCCTGTTGCCTCCATGCTCATAAGCCTTTTTTCTACCCTCTATCCAGCATATCAGGCAGCAAGGCTCAACCCTGTGGAGCCCTTGAGGTATGAGTAATGTTGAAGTTTGTCTTCAGGCTTTTATTGATAATCTTATTGAGTTGTATAATTTTTGTTGCTATCTCTCTATGGAGGGGTGGAGACTGGATAAGGTCAACTGGTGAATTCGTATATAAGGCCTCTCAGACAGCAGGTCATGGAGCAGACAGGATTTATAATTGTAGAAAAGGGGCAGAGAGGTTCTGTGACAGGGTTCACAAAAAGATAAAAGGGGTGTTTACCTCTGATGATGACAGAAAGGAAAAAACTGATCGAGACAAATAATCTCAGGAAATCCTTTTTCACACCTGCTGGTGAGATCAATGTCCTGAAGGGTATTGATATTGAAATAAAGCAGGGAGAGATGGTTGCTATTGTTGGTGCCTCAGGTGTTGGAAAGAGCACATTCCTTCACATCCTCGGTACCCTTGATAAACCAACAGGGGGGAAAGTCCTTTTCGAAGGTATAGACCTTTTCAGCCTTCCAGAGGTGGAGCTTTCGAGTTTCAGAAACAGACACATTGGCTTTGTTTTTCAATTTCATTATCTATTACCTGAGTTTACCGCCCTTGAAAATATCCTTATGCCTGCCATGATTTACAGAAGTCCTTCCCGTGATGCCTTTTATGAAAGGGCAATAGAACTCATGAAATATCTCGGGATATACGATAGAAAGGACCACAGACCAGGAGAACTTTCAGGTGGTGAACAGCAGAGGGTTGCTGTTGCAAGGGCCCTTATACTTGAGCCAGGGGTTGTCCTTGCTGATGAGCCCACGGGCAATCTGGATACAAAAACAGGTGAAGAGCTTTTTGAATTGCTTCTGGAACTGAATAAGAAAAAAGGGATAACTTTTGTTATAGTTACTCATAACATGGATCTTGCTCAGAGGTGCAGCAGGGTCTTGAGGATGGTTGATGGAAGGCTTTTTGAGGAGTCTGTAACGAGGTAACGGTTAAGGATGAAAGGCTTTTTTGTAACAGGTACAGACACAGGAGTCGGAAAGACAATTGTCTCAGGAATACTTATAACTATCCTGAAGGCTCAGGGCTACAGGGTTGGAGCTATGAAGCCTTTTGAGACAGGCTGTTTAAAAGAAGGTAACCTCCTTATACCTTCAGATGGAATGTTCCTTAAGGATGTAGCATCAATGGAGGAGTCCTTGAATATGATTACCCCTGTCTGTCTTGAAAAACCCCTTGCCCCAATGGTAGCTGCTGAGATAGATGGAGTGAGGATAGATATGGCTCAGGTCTGGAAGGCCTTTGAGGTTCTTAAGAAAAGATATGACTCTATGATTATAGAAGGAGTTGGAGGAGTACTTGTACCGATTACACCTTCCTATTTTGTGGCTGATCTCATAAAGGACTTCCGTCTTCCTGTTATTGTCGTATCAAGACCTTCTCTTGGCACTATCAATCATACCCTTCTGACATTAAGGGAGCTTCAGAGGAGGGATATACCTGTTCATGGCATTATATTCAATTATTCCTTTCCACCTGAGGGCACCATTGCAGAGGAGACGAATCCAGAAGTGATTTCAAGGCTTACAGGTGTGCCTGTTATTGGGATAATACCTTACCTCAAGGCCTTTGACAGGGAAAGTCTGCTCAGTGTTGCAAGAAAGGCCTTGAGGATAGAACTTCTATCACTGCTGTCCAAAACAAATTGAAAGGGGCTTTTAAAATAGGCTGAAGTAGGC
>DAISHO010000381.1:0-1818 GCA_036822495.1 Thermodesulfovibrionales bacterium | reverse complement strand
ATCTCCTTGATATCAATCATTGCTGACCTCCTTATTCAGTTTCTCTTCTATATCTTTTATCCTTTTAAAAAGCTCAGGCAATCTCTTATAAAGGGCAAATAATTTAAACCATTCCCTTGCTGGAAGGGTTGGGGAGCCCATGTAGTTACCAGCCTTCAGGTTTTCCATTATCCCTGACTGGGCACCAACCTTAACTCCACTTTCTATCTTTATGTGGTCTGCAACTCCAACCTGTCCTGCCAGTATAACACCTGCACCCAGCTCTGAACTCCCTGCAATTCCTGTCTGGGCAACTATTATGCTGTGAGGTCCAATCTTAACATTATGGGCAATCTGGACAAGATTATCAATCTTTGTGCCCTGCCTGATCACTGTGTTACCCTTTGTTGCCCTGTCTATGGTCACATTGGCTCCTATCTCAACATCATCCTCAATAATTACACCACCAACCTGGGGAATCTTATAATGCCTCCCCTCATGAAAGACATAACCAAATCCATCAGAGCCTATTACTGTGCCTGAATGAATAATAACCCTGTTGCCTATGGAAATCCTTTCTCTTATAACCACATTTGGATAGATAAGGCAGTCCTCACCAATAATTGTATCCTCTCCAATAAAGACATTAGAACCTATGATTGTGCCTCTGCCGATCCTTGCACCTTTTGAAATACAGGCAAAGGGATAAACTGTTACAGAACTATCAAGGGATGCACCTTCTTCAATGAAGGCATACTTACTTATTCCCTTTGGTTTTGGCTTTTTTACATAAAAGAGCTCAAGAAGCCTTGCAAAGGCATACTGGGGATTTTTAACCTTTATCTGGGCAACAGGGATATCCTCTATAAAATCCTTTACTATGATAGCTCCTGCCCTGAGTGCGATACCCTCTGGCAGTTTTTCTCCCCTCAAAAAGGTAATATCACCCTCTCTGGCATCCTCAATGCCTTCAACACCAGTAATGGTGAGCTCAGGGTCTCCCCTGAACTCACCATTGAGATATTCTGCAATCTCTCTTAGTTTCATTTACATAAGGCTGAAGATTAGGCTTTAGGATTTTTTCTAATTTCCTGTTGCCTATAGCCTATGGCCTGTTGCCTATTTACGCCTTTCGTCATAAATCTTTATGACCCTGTTCGTGAGGTCAAGGCCTTCCTTTGAATAGAGAATCAGGCCTTCAGAGGATTCAAGGATAATGGCATATCCTTCCTTCCTGCCAATCTCTTCAATAATATCCTTTAGCTCCTTTATTATACCTGTAGTAAGGTCTCTCCTCTTTTTTTCAACCTCTGACTGAGCCTCCTGAACAAGCTTCTGGTAATCCTGAATTGCCTTTTCTATCTGGGCCTGTTTTTCCTGCCTTGCCTGTTCACTCAGGGCTCCTGCCTGTTTTTCGAATTCTGTCCTCTGATTGTTTATCTTCTTTTCAAGCTCATCTATCTGGGACTGCTTCTGCTTTACAAGGGCCTCAAGCTCTGCCTTTGCCTCCCTGCCTCGCTTTGAGTCATTGAGGGCCTTTCCGAGGTCAACATAGCCTATCTTGAGGTCAGCACCAAAAGAGTTATTTGCAACTACCCCTGAAAATAAGAGGATAATTGCCAGAAGTATTGTCTTTAACATCACCAACTGATTGATTGCCATCTTAAGGCTGAAACTCTTAACAATCTTTAACATCCTTGCCTCCATATGCAGATGTCGGACATGTTGACTTCCTGACATCTGTGATTTGATAAGGGACAAAGCCCCTAAGCTTTATTTAATTTCACACCTGTCCAAGATAAATCTTAAAGGGGCATGAGGCCAAAGAACAGGCTACAG
>DAISHO010000380.1:0-1820 GCA_036822495.1 Thermodesulfovibrionales bacterium | reverse complement strand
CCTCTGAATTAGTAATATTTCGTATAATCCCTGTGTCAGCATCTATCTCGATCTCATCTCCCTCTTTTATTAAGTCTGCCTCTGGAAGTTCAAATATCGGAAGGCCAATATTAAAGGCATTTCTGTAAAAGATCCTTGCAAAGCTCTTTGCCACAACTGCCTGAATGCCAGCAGCCTTTATCGCAATGGGTGCATGCTCCCTTGAAGAACCACATCCGAAATTCTTACCCGCAACAATAATGTCACCAGGCCTTACCTTTGAAGGAAAAGACTTATCCGCATCCTCCATTACATGTCTTGCAAGTTCCTGAGGATCAGATGTATTAAGATACCGCGCTGGAATAATCGCATCGGTATCTATATCATTGCCGAATCTCCAGACCTTACCTCTCAAACGCATTTTTTATTATAACTATTAGAGGCAAGAGGAGTAAAGGTAGTTTTAAATCCTTATTCCATCTATCACAAATACAGGATTCAGTGCCTCCAGGTGCATTTTCTGCGAAAGGGCCTTTGATCTGAACACTGAAATTCCTGATACGCCTACATGGTAGCCCTGTTGTTTAAGTACGGTGATAGAAGTGTTAAGTGTTTCGATGGTAGTTGCATTTATTACAATAATATCTGGTTTCTTTTCCGAAACCCTCTCCATTATCTCCTCAAGCCTGCCACCACTTCCACCAATAAAGACCCTGTCTGGTAAAGGAAGTCCTTCCAAGACCTCAGGTGCCTCACCTTTTATGACCTCAACATTTGTAATACCAAGTCTTTCGATGTTCTCTCTGATGTGAGAGAGTTGAAGCTCATCCCTTTCAATTGCAAAAACATAGAGAGCCGGGGAGAGACATGCTATTTCCACTGAAACAGAACCAGAACCAGCCCCGATATCCCATACTATTCCTTTACGGGGTAACCTCAATCGGTGGATCGAGATTGCCCTTACCTCGTCCTTTGTTATAAAACCCTTTGAATATGATAATTCTTCCTCTTTAAGTCCAAAAATCGGCATTGATGATATAGCACTGACTGCTTGTTCAGCCTTTATTATCATAACATTCGGGTCAGAAAAGGTCATGGAAGCAATCTCTTCAGGTGTACCCTCTGTAATCCTCTCATCAGGGTAACCGAGCCTCTCGCAGACATAAAGCTTTAAGGCTACATGCTTAAGGTTGAAGGCTGAAGAAAGGAATAAGGCAATCTTTGAAGGATTATTCTCTTTATCAGTGAGTATTGCTATCTTATTATGCCTCTTAATAAGAGATGGGATATCTCTTATCTCGTAAGGAAGCCTCCTCCTCTTCCCGGGATCGGGACCTCCATGTAGGCTCATAAAGAAGGCATCATCCCATGCCTCCTTTATCCTTGAGAAGGCAAGCTGGATGCTTGAGAGATCAGGAATTATCTCCACCTTATCTCTTCCAAATCCCTCTATAAGCTTTTTACCAATACCAAAGAATAATGGATCACCAGATGCAAGAAGGACAACAGGCTGAGGTAGATTTGCCTTTATAAATGAGATTGTCTCATCTATGTTATTTATTACCCTGACCCTTTCTTTCACAACCTGAAACTCTTCATATCTTGTAAAGACATCAAAAAGCCTCTTTGAGGCAAGGATAACAGGAGCATTGAGGATCAGGTTGACGGCCCTTTTATCTAATGGCCTGTAGCCAATGCCTATGACATAAAGTTTATTCTCCATCCCTTCTCAATATATAAGTCTCCATTATATACCCCTTCTTCTTCCTCGCTTCAGTCCTTAATCTTATGATTTCATCTACAACATCTCCTAGCCTGCCTGAAATGATGATTTCGTCCTT
>DAISHO010000379.1:0-1851 GCA_036822495.1 Thermodesulfovibrionales bacterium | reverse complement strand
TTCCTTCTTACCCTTCTTTATCACCTCAGGCTCTGTTACCTCTGGAGCAGAAGCTGCAGGAGCAACCTCCTCAACAACTGGAGCTGTAACAGTCGCTATAACCTCTTCAGGCTCTGTGAGAACCTTTATCCCCTCTTCAAGCTTTAGGTCAGAAACATGAATGGACTGTCCAACAGAAAGGCCGGAGACATCCACCTCTATGTGTCCGGGTATCCTATCAGGAAGGGCCTCTATTTCTATCTCTCTAAGGGCATGCTGGAGGATTCCTCCCTGCTCCTTAACACCCTTAGGGACACCAGTTGTAATGACCTTCACGGTAACCCTAATCTTTTCAGTAAGAAGGACCTCCTGAAAATCTGTATGGAGGAGATCTCCTGTAACAGGATCGAGCTGATAGTCCTTAATTACAGCAAGCCTGCTTCCTTCAGGAAATTGAAGGTTAACAAGGATATTCTCTCCTCTTGTCTTCTTGAGGAGCTTAAGAAATTCCCTGCTCGGAACCTTTATAGGCTCTGATATCCCGGCCCTGTATATTACAGCAGGCAATTCACCCTTCCTTCTTAATGAGCGCGCAGCCCCTTTACCTGTTGTCTCTCTCCTATATGCCTGAATTGTTACCCTCTCCATCTTGCCTCCTGTTTCTTATAAGATAATATATCTTCAGTGCAAAAGCACAATGTTAATCTCAAACAAAAAGTGAACTAATGGATGTCTCCTCGTGAATCCTCTTTATTGCCTCTGCAAGGAGGCCACCGATACTGAGGACCTTGAGCTTCCTACAGGCCTCCTGCTTACTATCCAGAGGAATAGTATTTGTAACAATTACCTCCTTGATTGGTGATGCATTCAGTTTATCTATGGCAGGACCAGAAAGGACAGCATGTGTGCATGCTGCATTTACTGACCTCGCCCCATGCTCAATGAGGGCTTGAGCTGCAAGAGTTGTTGTTCCACCTGTATCAATTATATCGTCAAGGATAAGGGTATCCTTGTCCTTCACATCACCTATAACATGCATTACCTGAGAGACATTTGCCTTTTCTCGCCTTTTATCTATAATGGCAAGGGCAGCGCCAAGCTTTCTTGCAAAGGTTCTTGCCCTTTCAACACCACCTGCATCAGGTGAGACAATTACAAGCTTTCCAGCATCATAGTTTGACTTAATATATTCCAGCAAAACAGGCATAGCATAAAGATGGTCAACGGGTATATCAAAAAATCCCTGAATCTGTCCAGCATGAAGGTCCATCGTAAGAACCCTGTTTGCCCCTGCTACTGTAATAAGGTCAGCCACAAGCCTTGAAGATATGGGAACCCTTGGTTGAACCTTTCTGTCCTGTCTTGCATAACCATAGTAAGGAATGACCGCTGTTATTCTTCTTGCAGAAGCCCTCCTCAGGGCATCAATTATTAATAAAAGCTCCATAATATTATGGTTAACAGGAGCACAGGTAGGCTGTATCACAAATACATCTGTTCCCCTTACATTTTCATTTATCTGAACCATTATCTCACCATCACTGAAGGTAGTAACAGTGGCATCTGTAAGAGGAATTCTTAGATAATCGGAAACCTCTTCAGCAAGTTTTCTGTGGGCATTTCCTGTTATTAATTTTATACCTTCAGGCACCTTACCTCCACTGCTATTTCACTAACTGTTACACGGAGTAAAATTATGGCTGGCCAGCCTTTCTCCTGGCTGGGGCGGGAGGATTCGAACCTCCACATGGGAGATCCAAAGTCTCCTGGCTTGCCAGTTTGCCTACGCCCCATTCATGGAGTTTTTCATTATAGCATAAAGATAAATCCTGAAACAATAATGGTGAGCTTATTCACTGCTGAGCACTCAAC
>DAISHO010000378.1:0-1857 GCA_036822495.1 Thermodesulfovibrionales bacterium | reverse complement strand
TTATGTTAAAATAAAATTTCAAATAACCTAAAATCAGGTTACTTGTAGTAAAGGTGTTACTCTTGGTAGCAGTTCAGGAGGTAAATTATGAAAATTGAAGAATTAAATGAGGAACTTGTAGACCTCGCCTATAAGGGTGCAGCAGAGGTCCTTACACCTAAGCAGAAAAGAAGGGGCCTTCTTATCCATGCCCTTCAGGAGATACAGAAGGAATACAATTATCTTCCAGAGGATGCCTTAAGACAGCTCTCAAAGAAGCTCCAGATACCCCTTGCTGATATATACAGCACTGCCTCCTTTTATAAGCACTTTTATTTTAAGCCTCGAGGAAGGAATGTTGTGTGCGTATGCATGGGGACTGCCTGTCATGTGAGGGGTGCCTCGAAGGTTCTTGAGAGGCTTAAGGACACTTTTAAGATAGAAGAAGGAGAGACCACGCCTGATCTATCCATTACCCTCGAGACAGTTGGATGTGTTGGTTGCTGTGGTCTTGCACCTGTGATTACAATAAATGAAGAGGTTATAGGATCTGTTGGACCCCAAAAGATTGATGAGATTGTCCAGAAGGTAAAATAGGAGTGTCTATGGAAAGACTGAAGAGCATAGATGAGTTAAGAAGGCTAAGGGAAAAACTTGCCTCTGAGTTTTCCAGTGAGAGGCCAAGGGCAAGGGTTTGTTGCGGTACTGCCTGTCAGGCAACAGGCTCACTTAAGGTCATAGATACCCTCCAGAAAGAGGCAAAGTCAAGAGGGATTGACCTTGAGATAGTAAAGACAGGCTGTCAGGGCATGTGCCAGCGGGGTCCAAATCTCAGGATAGAGCCTCACAATATCTATTACCAAAGGGTTACACCTGAGAATGCCCAATGGCTTGTAACATATACCCTTGCTGGAGGTAGAGCCTACAGACAGAGTCTCTACAGGGAGGATATCGTACACGAGCCTATTGAACACATGACAGAGCTTCCCTTTTATAAAAAACAGGTAAGGATTGCCCTGAGAAATAATGATAAGATTGATCCTACAAATATATACCATTACATTGCTGTTGGCGGTTACAGGGCCCTTGAAAAGGCCCTATCGGAGATGACACCAGAGGAGGTCCTTGATGAGGTTGACAGGGCAAATCTTCGAGGAAGGGGAGGTGCTGGTTTTCCTGCTGGAAAGAAGTGGAGACATACAAAGAAGGCCCCCGGGGACATAAAATTCGTTGTTGCTAATGGTGACGAAGGCGACCCGGGTGCCTTTATGGACAGGGCAATTATGGAAGGTGATCCCCATAGCCTTCTTGAAGGGATGCTCCTCTGCGCCTATGCCATTGGTGCAAGATATGGCTTTATATATGTGAGGCACGAATATCCCCTTGCAGTTAAGCATCTCAGGCATGCCATAAAACAGGCAGAAGAACTCGGACTTCTTGGAAAGAATATCCTCGGAACAGACTTCTCCTTAGATATAGATGTCCGTGAAGGTGCAGGTGCCTTTGTCTGTGGAGAGTCCACTGCCCTTGTTGCATCTATTGAAGGTGAAAGGGGATTTCCGAGGCCAAGGCCTCCAAGGCTTTCTGAGCCTGGTGGTGGTGTCTTTGGTTATCCTACAAACCTTAACAACATAGAGACCTATGCCTGTGTTCCCATGATTATAGAAAAAGGTGCAGACTGGTTCAGGAGTATCGGCACAGAGAACTCCCCTGGCACCAAGGTCTTTGCCCTTACAGGGAAGGTCAAGAATACAGGCCTCGTAGAAGTCCCCATGGGAATAACCCTTAGGGAGATAATATTTGATATTGGTGGAGGAATAATCGGCGATAAAAAATTTAAGGCAGTCCAGACAGGTGGACCCTCTGGTGGGTGCATTC
>DAISHO010000377.1:0-1878 GCA_036822495.1 Thermodesulfovibrionales bacterium | reverse complement strand
TCCCTGTCGCCTATAGCCTGTAGCCTAAATGTCAGCCTGTAGCCTACTGTAGCCTATAGCCTGTTCTTTGGCCTTATGCCCATTAAAACTTTATCTTGGACAGGTGTGAGCCAGATAGATAGCAGAGAGGGAGCCTATAGGTTATTATATATTATGCCCATAGTTATTACCATAGATGGTCCTGCTGGAGCAGGTAAGAGCACTACAGCAAGGATTCTTGCTGAAAGGCTTGGCTTTTTGTATCTTGATACTGGTGCCCTTTACAGAACCGTTGCCCTTTATCTTAAAGAAAAAAATGCTATTGAGGTAGTTGATGATGTAACACTAAAAAACCTTCTTGAGGGATGCGAAATCGTTTATTCTCAGGAAGAGATTTACCTTAACGGAAGACCTGTATCTTCAGACATAAGAACTCCTGAGATAAGCGAGCTTGCATCAGTGGTTTCTACAAGAAAGGTCGTCAGGGATTATCTTAATGAACTTCAAAGAAGGATTGCCTCTCACAGGGATATTGTAGTAGAGGGGCGGGATAGCGGGACAGTGGTATTCCCTGAGGCAATAAAATTTTTCCTTACAGCATCCATTGAAGAGAGGGCTAAGAGGAGATGGAAAGACTTAAGAGATAAGGGCATCACTATTGGGCTTGAAGAGATAAAAGAGGCTATTATCAAAAGGGACCAAAGGGACTCTTCAAGGAAGATTGCTCCTCTTAAGGTGGCAGGAGATGCTATAATAATTGATACCTCGGCTCTCAGTCCATCGGAGGTTGTTGAGACTATAATAAAGCAGATCAGTAGAGCAGCAGAACAACAGGGCAGCAGTTTTTAAGGAATAAATATTTTTTCACATAGCTCTCCAAAATAAATTAAAATGTTATTTTCAAAAGGGGCATAAGGCCTCAAAAACACAAAAGAAGCGACAGGATTTATTTTTAAATGTAGAATGAGGTTAAATCGAGCTTCTGAGAAGTATATTAAGGTCATGATAGGTTATTTAACAAGTTACATTAAGGAATCGCCTTTTGTGCTTTTTACTGATGGCGAAAGTAATAGTTGGCCTTATGCCCATTCAAAACTTTATTTTGGACAGGTGTGCTATTGCACTATTTATTATTTAAGATGCTCGACTCAATTATAAGATATATAGCCTATCTTTTCTTAAGGATTTTATTCAGACTTGAGATAAAAAATTGCCATTATATACCCGAGAAGGGAGGTGTTATAATTGCCTCTAATCATACAAGCTATCTTGATCCCCCGGTGCTCGCAGCATCTTTAAAGAGAAGGCCAACCTTTATAGCAAAGTCCAGTCTATATAAAATACCCATTGTTGGTTTTATAATAAAGGCTTATTCCATAGGTGTTAAAAGAGATATGCCAGGACCTTCAACAATAAAGAAGGCATTAAGGGTTTTGAAGAGCGGTGGGACCCTTGTTATTTTTCCCGAAGGAGGGAGGAGCAAGGAAGGTAAACTTATGGAATTTAAAAGGGGTGTTGGTCTTCTTGCAGCATTGGGTAATGTTCCTGTTATCCCCGCCTACATAAAAGGTGCTCACAGGGCCCTGCCTGTAGGTGCTAAGTTAATAAGGATGGAGAAGATAAAGATAATATTCGGAAGGCCTATCATAAGAAGGTCGGGTGAAGATGATTTGACCTATGAAAATAGGGTAACGAAGGAGATATTTGATGAGATAAAGAGGTTGAGCCAGACATGAAGCTGATGTCGAAGGTCGGATGCTGAAAATAGGCTGAAGGTTTTGGTGAATTGGCTTTTTCCTCTTCACCAACCTTTTCGAATTTAAAAAAAATTTAATATACAGTGTGAATCATAGCTGTCCAAAATAAATTAAAATGGTATTTTAAAGAGGGCATAAGGCC
>DAISHO010000376.1:0-1899 GCA_036822495.1 Thermodesulfovibrionales bacterium | reverse complement strand
GGGCATGAGGCCAACTATTACTTATGCCATCCCTAAAAAGCACAAAAGGCGACTCCTTAATGTAACTTGTTAAATAACCTGTCATGACCTTAATATACCTTACAAAGAATATTAATAACCTCATTATACCTTTAAAAATAAATCCTGTCGCTTCTTTTGTGTTTTTGAGGCCTTATGCCTATTTTAAAAGTCACTTTCAATTTGTTTTGGACAGCAGTGTATCCGAATCTACTTCCCAATACAGAATTCACTGAATATTCTACTGAGAATATCCTCCTCAGAAAACTCAAGGCCTATAATCTCATTAAGACTGCTCAGCGCCTTCCTGAGATTGAATGCAATGATCTCGAGGGGTGCACTCTTGCTTGTGAGCATCTCTGAAACCTCTTCTGTTGCACAAAGGGCCTCATCTATAAGGACCTTATGTCTTGCCCTTGTAAGGAGCACCCTCTGACCTGGTTCAAAACTACCTCTTTTGGTGATAAGATTGAAGATTTTCTCCTTGAGATCGTCAAGCCCTTCATTCTTTATTGCTGAAATCTCAATAACTGGAAGTTCCCTGAAGGCCTCGTGACTTTTCTGAAGAACCAGTCCAAGATCCTTCTTATTAAGGACAATAAGGGTCAGGACCTCTTTGTCCCTAAGTTTTTCAAGCAGTGATAAGTCATATTCAGTTAAATCCTGGGAGCCATCAATAACAACCAAAACCATATCTGCACGCTCAATTGCCATTTCTGTCCTTTTTATGCCCTCTGCCTCCACTATATCCTTTGCCTCTCTTATACCAGCTGTATCAATTAACCTTAAAGGTATCCCCTTAATGTTTATGGTCTCCTCAATAATATCCCTGGTTGTGCCAGGAATATCAGTAACTATTGCCCTATCCATACCAAGAAGGGCATTAAGAAGTGAGGATTTACCCACATTTGGTCTGCCAGCAATAACAGTAGCGATACCCTCCCTCAAGATTCTTCCCTGATAAAAGCTTTTCGATAAGTCCTTAAGTTTATCCCTTATCTCTATAATTCTATGCTCTATGGATAAAGGTCCTTTGAATATATCCTCATCAGGGAAATCAATATAAGCCTCTACCTCTACAACGAGTTCCTGAAGGTCTTCTGATATGTCCTCAATCTTTCTTCTGAGTACACCAGCTACCTGCTCAATAGCAATTCGCTCAGCCTCTTCTGTCTTTGCTTTTATAAGGTCAAGAACAGCCTCAGCCTGGGTAAGATCAATCCTTCCATTAAGAAAAGCCCTCATGGTGAATTCACCTGGCATGGCAGGCCTTGCACCTTGCCTTATCGTAAGTTCAAGAACCCTCCTTAAAACAAGGTATCCACCATGACAGTTTATCTCTACCATGTCCTCTCTGGTATAGGTATGGGGTGCCCTCATAACCGATAGGAGCACCTCATCTATTCTTTCCCCTGAGTGAGGATCAATTATAAATCCATAATGAAGTCTGTGGCTTTCACTACAAGAAGGCCTGATACCTTTTGGAGAATAGAAGATAGCATTAGCTATCTTCAAGGCATCAGGTCCGCTCATACGTACTATTCCTATGCCTCCCTCGCCAGGAGGGGTGGAAATGGCAACAATAGTATCATCTCTTAATGTCGAAATAGTTGGGCCATTCATAAATATCAATATTCATACCTGTCCAGAATAAAGTTTTGAATGGGTATAAGGCTGAAAAACAGGCTACAGGCGTCAGGGATATTTTTATTTATTTCCTATTGCCTACAGCCTATCACCTATGGCCTATAGCCTGTAGCCTACTTCAGCCTATTTTAAAAGCCCCTTCCAATTTGTTTTGGACAGCAGTGATTAGTATTGAGTAATCACATCTGTCCAAGATAAATCTTAAAAGGGCATGAGGCCAACTATTACTTACGC
>DAISHO010000375.1:0-1923 GCA_036822495.1 Thermodesulfovibrionales bacterium | reverse complement strand
GAAAAATTCTATAGCCTGTAGCCTATAGCCTATAGGAAGCCTGTAGCCTGTTTTCGGCCTTATGCCCATTCAAAACTTTATTTTGGACAGGTGTGACAAAAAGGATTACTAAGTATCTGTATGAAATTCAGGCTAATGCAGCGACCTGAACTCTATATTCATGTTGCATTTCATTGATTTCCTATAATAAAATGAATCGAGAAAGTTATGGAAGAAACAGGTCTCGTTATAAAGGTTGAAGGCAGCAGGGCCTTTGTAGCAGTAGAAAGGAAATCTGCCTGTGAGGCCTGTCCTGCCAGTGCTATCTGTAAACCCACTGAAGAGGGCTCTTTGATAGAGGCAATTAATGAGGCTGGAGCACAGATTGGTGACAGGGTAATTGTTTCACTGAAGGCCTATTCCTATCTTAAAGGTTCTATCATAGTATATGGCATCCCAGCCCTTTCCCTTATAGCTGGTGCAATTATGGGCAAGGAGATCCTGAAGGGATTTGTAAAACTTGACCCAGAGCTCCTCAGCGCCATCGGAGGCCTTGGCTTATTTATAATCTCTTTTGTAATTGTAAAATTTATTTCGAGAAGATTTGAAAAAAAGACAGAGTATATGCCCATAATAGAAAGGATTGTATCTTAAAGGAGGAAGATTATGCCAGTCTATGACCCTGAAAAAATCAGAAACATTGCCATTATTGCCCATGGAGGTGCCGGGAAGACCTCTTTAACAGAGGCGATCCTTTTTAATAGCAAGGCTATTGATAGGCTCGGCTCAGTGGAGAATGGAAATACCACTACGGACTATGAGCCTGAAGAGATAGCGAGGAGAATATCACTGAGTTCGAGCCTTGCCTACTGTGAATACAATGGCCATAAAATAAACATCATTGATACCCCTGGATTTATCAACTTTCTTGAAGACACAAGGGGATGCCTGAGGGTTTCTGATGGTGCTGTTCTTATTGTGAGTGCCCTTTCTGGTGTAAAAGCAGAAACAGAAAAGATATGGAAGTATGCCTGTGAATTTGAGATACCCAGAATAGTCTTTATAAACAAGATGGATAAGGAGAACGCAAATTTCTACAGGGCTATAGGAGAGCTTGAAAAATCCTTTGATACAGAGGCAATACCTTTGAACCTGCCCATAGGAGAAGGACCCCAGTTTAAAGGTCTCATCGATCTCATAAGGAGTAAGGCCTATATCTTCGAAAACTCAAAATCAGTTGAAGGTCCTCTCCCTGATATAAAAGAGATAGAAATCTACAGAAAAAAACTTGTTGAAAAGATAGCAGAGGCAGACGATACACTTCTTGAAAAGTATCTTGAAAAAGGAGATCTTACAGTAGATGAATTACTGAAGGGCATTAGAGAGGGTTCTTTGACAAGGAGATTCATACCTGTAACATGTGGTTCTGCCACAAGGAATATAGGTGTAAGAGAATTGATGGAGGTCATCATCCTCTGCCTCCCATCACCCATTGATATTTCAAGGATTGTACCTATCAAGGGCAAAAATCCGAAGGACAACAGCATAGTAGAGAGGAAACCTTCAGATAAGGAACCCTTTTCTGCTTATGTTTTTAAGACCATATCTGATCCTTATGCCGGGAAGCTAACATTCTTCAGGGTTTATTCAGGTACGATAAAGGCAGATTCAACAGTTCTCAACACTGTTACAAATACAAAGGAGAGAATAGGTCAGGTATTCTTCGCTATTGGTAAAAAGCAGGTTCCGGCCCAGATTATAGGGCCTGGCGACATGGGAGTTACAGCAAAACTCAAGGATACCTCCACAGGGGACACCCTTTCTGATGAATCACGCCCGATAGTATTCGAGAGGCTAAGATTTGCTGATCCTGTCCTGTCCTATGCAATTGCACCAAAATCAAAAGGGGATGAAGAAAAGGTGAGTGCAGGACTGCAGAGGATC
>DAISHO010000374.1:0-1938 GCA_036822495.1 Thermodesulfovibrionales bacterium | reverse complement strand
CCATCGGATCGCATATTTATAGCAAATGAAGACTCAAATACAATAAGTCTTATAGATCCGAATATCAATCAGGTGGAGACAACCATAAACCTTACAAGTTTTGATGAAGATCCAAGGCCTCCCTTCCGTCTCATAACAGCAGGGGCAATCCCGGCACATGCAGTAATGATACATAAACCCCTTTATCATGGATGTATTGATGCCCATGGGGTAGTTCCTTCGCCTGATGGAAGGATGCTCGCAACATCAGGAAGGGGCTCGAGCAATGTTTATTTGATAGATACTATCAATAAGAAGGTTATAGGAAATACACCAAATCCATTTTCATCAAAGGATACAAACCCTGAGAGAATTACGAGTGGAATACTTGTTGGTCGCGAACCCCATGAACCCACATTTACCCGTAACGGAAAGGAACTGTGGGTTGCAATCAGGGGAGAGGACAGGATAGCAATCCTGGATGTTGAGTTAGCAATAAAGGAGTCTGGCGGTGAAAGGGTGAGGTCCGTCATTCAATATATAAATACGGTCAACGGACCTTCCCAGGTATGGTTTAGCCTCGATGGCATGATTGCCTTTGTAGCATCCCAGAAGATATCAAAGATTGAAATCTTTAAGGTGAATCCAGACAGCCGGGGTTATTCCCATCCTGAGAGATTATCGATCATTGATATCTCGAAGGAGGACAGATTCGGTTTTACACCATTTTTAAAGACATCACCTGATGGTAAAGAGGTCTGGTTTTCTCATAAACTTGCTGATGCAGTATCATGCCGTTCAACGGATGAGCCTTTTGGATTACTTGACATTGTATCGCTTGGCAACATGGCAAGACCGAATCATCTTGAGTTTGTCGAGAATTCAAAAGGGAAAGTGGTATATGTGAGCTTTGCCCGTGTTGATGATGGTGGCCCCGGAGGAGTGGCATCAAGCCAGATAGCGATTATTGACAGGAGCGCACCGCAAGGTAAAAGAAAGGTTGTAGGTACATTCTTTTCACACGGCAGGGAGGCCCATGGCATATGGGCAAATCCTACGAACAGATTTCTCTATATTGCCCATGAACAGGACGAACTTCCTGGCACGCCTAATGCAGGACAGACTGTTGCAACTGCCTTTGATGTATCAGATCCATTTAATCCAAGGTTTATAACCCAGATACCCCTCGGAAGCCTTAAATTACCATCAGGTGAGTTAAGAAATAAAAAGAGCATAAATCTCGTATATGTAAGGCCAGGATTTAAAGGCCAGACAGCTTAGGAGGAATGATGAAAAAGATATTTCTAATAGGTCTTTTGTTGTTTATCTCAACCTCTCTTCGTGCAGGTGAACATGAGCATCACCACGGGGGTGATATCAAATTCAGTCCTGAATTTAAAAGGTTCATGAATGAGATGAATGAAGGCATGGAGAAGATGATGAGGGATATGCACAGCCCTGGTTATACAGGTAATCCTGATATAGATTTTCTATCAATGATGATACCCCATCATGAAGGTGCCATAGAGATGGCGAGACTCCTTCTTATTTATGGCACTGACCCGATAGTTAGAAAACTTGCAGAGGACATCATAGCAACCCAGCGAGTGGAGATAGAGACCATGAAGAAGAGGCTCGAGATATTGAAAAAAGGAGCTGAAAAAGACCCAGGTGGCTTTCCTGCCCTTGGCGGAACGAGGGGGACTAAAAAATAAAGTTTTGGAGGTCTTTATGGAAAGAAAAGGAGTTATAACCATTAAGAGCAATCCATTAACGCTTTTAGGAAATGAATTAAAGGTAGGAGATAGGGCACCTGAATTTACAGTCCTTGATAGTGACTTGAAAGAGGTTCATCTGAGTGATTTCAAAGGAAAGATTAAGATTATAAGCGTAACGCCCTCTCTTGATACACCAGTCTGTGATATGCAGGCAAGGAGATTTAATCAGGAAGCAACAAAG
>DAISHO010000373.1:0-1946 GCA_036822495.1 Thermodesulfovibrionales bacterium | reverse complement strand
GCATCCTCAAAACATCTTGTAGGATTTATTAGACTTAATCCTGACAAAATCTTTGAAAATCCAGACATTAAGAAAATTCTTACTGATGAGATAAAGGAACTGCTGTTAAAGATAAGTCATGCCACAGTAGACAGGTTGCTTAAACCTTACAGGGACAAGGAGAAGTTAAAGGAAAAATATAGTGGCAATCCCTTTAGTAGCAATCTTAAGAAGTCCATAAAGGTAGAGAGCTGGTTTGAGAGGCCAAAAGAGCCTGGAGCAGTAGAGATAGACCTTGTTCATCACAGTGGGGTATCTGGAAAGGGAGAATTTATCTACACCCTGACGGCAACAGAAATCAGCACTGGATGGACTGAATTAAGAGCTCTTAAAAATAAGGCGATGATATGGACAAAACAGGCTCTTGAAGATATTTATAATACAATGCCAGTTCCGATAAAAAGACTTCACTCAGACAATGGCTCTGAATTCATAAATGCCCATGTGCAGAGATTTTGTAGAGAGGCCAAGATAGAATTTACCCGTTCAAGGCCTTACAGGAAGAACGATGCACCCTATGTAGAGAGCAAGAACTGGTCAATGGTGAGGTCCTATACAGGATGGAGGAGATATGATACAGAGGAAGAGCTCAAAGCTCTTCAGAGGCTTTTAAAACTGGTCTCGATAAGAAGCAACCTGTTCATGCCCCAGATGAAACTTACCGAGAGGATTAGAGTAAAAGGAAAGGTAATTAAAAAGTATGAAATGGATACTCCTCTTAATAGGGTGCTAAAACTTGAAGAAGTAGCTCCAAAAATAAAAAGAGAACTGGTAAAATTAAAAGATAGAATAGACATTCTGAAACTCTCAAAAGATATAGATGGGATAATGGAAGAACTCCTGTAGCCTATGAACGGAAGCTCAAGAGGATAAATAACCATGCTTAAGTCATTACTTATTTCAAATAGATTTTATTTTGAGGAAATACGCTCATTCTACTCACCCCTCTTATTTTTGCAAGATTCCCATTTGTCTAAAATCTTTGCTACTTCTTCACGAATATCCAACGATCGCTTATCTTCAAGTGAATAAGTATAAGCAGTATATCTTTCATGATGTTCTTTTCTGTATTTTGCGATTTTGTTCAGTATATTACAAGCTGTCTCGTAGGTTTGCTTATCTGCATTCTCTCCCAAACTATTTATTGCCAAAATTGTTGAATCTTGATAAAGAAGTAAAAATTGTCTCGCTTTTTCAATCTCCCCGTTATCTAAATAATTCAAAACACTCATTGTCTGAGTTGATTCAATAAATTTATCTTGAAGTATAGTGGTACTTTTTATCAAAGTAGTGAACTTAGCTCCTAATATAAAGCCAAAGATGAAAATACCAATTGCTATTAAAAGAGAAAGTAAGTATAATACAATCTTTTTTATCATTTCTTATCCCTCTGTGTGTCTACTAAGACCCCAATGTTGCCAGACAAAGTGAATATTTTAAAGCACATTCTGCCTCTTCCTTATCCGATTTTGCTTTATTCATACAATCTATAAAATCACTCTTACAGCAATATTCAGGATGTATTATACTGCAAGCCCAATCAGTTAAGCATTTACATAAACCCGTCGCTTTATCTGACCCTCCACACCACTCATATCTATCAAGACCTAATGGATCTACATAATTAATCGGGTCATTTACTACATAGAGGAAATTATTAAAACTTGATGGTTCTTTAATTAAGGAAGGCACTATCCATTTAATCATGGGAGAACTTTTTAAATTAGTATATAGGGAATTCATCGGTCTCAACCTCGGATCCTCACTTATAAACCTCTGCAACTCAGGACTGTAATACCTTGCCCGATAGTAGTAAAGTCCAGTATTATCTTTTTCCCTTCCTGTATATTGGAAAGGATTATCTGAGGATTCCCCAGTAATAGTTACACTGCCGTATGGATCATATG
>DAISHO010000372.1:0-1947 GCA_036822495.1 Thermodesulfovibrionales bacterium | reverse complement strand
GATAGACCACATCTTTATAGTCAAGATATCCCTTCTTATGGGTATTGTCTTCGGTTCGTTTATTTCTGCCATGAGTTTGAGGGAGTTTAGAGTAATGAAAAAGCTCCCTCCATCAGTACAGCTTATTTCAGCCTTTACAGGAGGTCTATTGCTTGGCTTTAGTTCCAGGATGGCTGGTGGTTGCAATGTAAAGTTTCTCATGAGTGGCCTGCCGATGCTTTCAATACAGGCAATGGTTTTTCTTCTGGGTCTTGTGCCTGGAAGTTATTTGGGTACTATACTTTTTAAGAGGTTTGTCATAGGTGATAAAGTAACAGGAAGGAGGAAAGGATGAATAATATTATCCTTGACATAAGGGGACAGATATGTCCTGCCTGTCTTCTTATATCACTGAAGGAGCTTAACAACAACAGGGAGTATATTAAAAAAGGTGAAGCGAGTCTTGTTGTCCTTACAGACCACAGGGACGCCACAAGGACAATTCCCAATGCAGTTACAGCAATGGGATATTCTGTGAATGTTGAGAAAAAGGATGGCTATTATGAGATCACGATTAAAAAAGAGAGATAAAAAAAAGGTAAGAAGGGGTAAGGGGGAGGTCCGATATCAGAAATCTGTAAAACCCCTTTATAAATACATCCGCGACAAGGTCAATCAGCTCCTTGAGATAATGGGGACAAAGCCCCTGAGGGAAGAGGAGCTTGATGAAAAGAGTATCATCGAGTTTGACCCTATTGGGATAATTGCTGAGTCCTTTAAGGAGATCCTTGAGCATCTCAGGGAAAAGAATCTTCAGCTTCAGCAGGCAAGGGATTATCTACAGGCTGTATTTGATACTGTTGGAGTTGGTATATCAATTGTTGATAAAGACCTGAAAATAATAAAGTGCAACGAGAGGCAGAAGGAGCTTCTCGTGAGAGACAATATAAAGGATATTGAAGGAAGGCACTGCTATGAGGTATATTGCGGGATTGATTCGCCACCTCTTATATGCCCTGCTATAGAGACCATAGAGAGGAACAGGGAGGTCTTTCTAAAAGAGGTCACAAAGAAGGGAAGGATATTCCAGATCAATACATCTCCCCTCAGAGACAGAAATGGTAATATTACAGGTGTGATAGAGGTCTCAGTTGATATTACAGACAAAAAGAGGACAGAGGAGGCCCTTTATCAGGCAGAGAAGCTTGCTGCTGTGGGAAGGCTTGCAGCTGGCATTGCCCATGAGCTGAATAATCCCCTCGGCAATATTATTGGATATGCAAAACTCCTCTTTCAGTCAGGCAATCTCGGAGACTGGGAAAGGGAGAAGCTTTCTGTAATAATAGAGCAGGCCCAGAAGGGGAGCGATATAATCAGGGGTCTCCTTGAGTTTTCCCATCAAAGACCCCTTGAGTTAAGAGAGGTCAATATTAATAACTCCATTGAGAGGGTCCTTTCATCAATGGAATCCTTTCTCAAGATAGGAGATATTCGGGTAAAAAAGGAATTCAACCTTATTCCTCCTGTCATGGCAGATGAAAAACAGATAGAGCAGGTCTTTTATAATATTATCCTCAATGCAGTTCAGGCCCTCGAGGGGAGGAGTGACGGCTATATCGAGATTAAAACAATAAGATTAAATTCTTCTGTTCAGGTCAGCATAAAGGATAACGGACCAGGAATTCCAAAGGAACATCTATCCCTCATATTTGATCCCTTTTTTACAACAAAGCCACCTGGCAAGGGCACAGGTCTTGGATTGAGTATATGTTCTGAGATAATAAAAAAACATGGTGGTTCCATCTGGGTGGAAAGCAGACAGGGAGAGGGTGCTGTATTTAATATCCTTCTTCCTTTGAGGATGAGCCTTGACTCACTGCTGTCCAAAACAAATTGAAAGGGGCTTTTAAAATAGGCATAAGGCCTCAAAAACACAAAAGAAGCGACAGGATTATTTTATTAGGGTAT
>DAISHO010000371.1:0-1948 GCA_036822495.1 Thermodesulfovibrionales bacterium | reverse complement strand
GAAGGTTAAGTTTGGTAAGGCCTATATTGCTGCTAAAAGACCTGATACAGAAGAGGATTAATAGTAACCCAAAAGAGAGATTAGCTGGTAATGGGATATATGGTTTCAGATAGGGGTGAGAAGGTCACCCTGAGCTCAGAATTTTTTAAACAGCTCAAAGAGAGTGAAAGGGCTAAAGAGTATATCAAGAATGCAGATAGGTATCTTGAGGCTATAGGATATACTGAACATGGATTCAGACACGCAGAGATTGTTTCAAGTACTGCCTACAGGATATTGAAGGAGTTGGATTATTCTGAGGAGGAGGCGACACTTGCTCGGATAGCTGGCTATCTTCATGATATTGGCAATATGCTTGGCAGGTTGCACCATAACAGGATAAGCGCCCTTCTTGCCAAGGATGTGCTTGAAGAGCTTAATCTGGGATTGCGAGAGATAACCCGGGTGATGGTTGCGATTATTGGTCATGAGGAGGACGAGGGTGTAATCATCCCTGACCCTGTAGGAGCAGCCCTTCTTATTGCTGATAAATCCGATGTCCATCGAAGCAGGGTGAGAAACCCGTCAAGCGTATCAGAGGATATTCATGACAGGGTAAATTTTGCCGCCACGAACTCAGAGCTTATTATTAAAAAAGGCAACGGTGTTGAAGGAGTTAGGGGGACTATTGAACTTATGGTTACGATTGATACAAGGATATCACAGGTCATAGATTACTTTGAGATATTCCTTTCAAGGATGAATGCCTCAAGAAAGGCTGCCAGAGTACTGGGTTGTAATTTCCATCTTTTTATCAATAATACAAGGATGGCGTAGGAGGTTCTGAAAGACAGATGATGAAGAAGAGTATTCGCTGGAAGCTTATGTTAATTATTTTAACTGTGCTCATATCAGCTCTATTCTTTTTACCTAACACGCCAATCTGGAAGGCCATGCCAGAGTGGTGGAAGAAATACATGCCAGACAGGGGGATAGTTCTTGGCCTTGATCTTCAAGGTGGTACACATCTTGTCTTTGAGGTTGACTCAAAGAGAGCCATCGAGGTGATGACTGATAGGCTTTCCCAGTCATTAAAGGGGCTCCTTGAGAAGAAAGATATAAAGGCTGAGGTCCTGACAAAGTTTGACTCCGTTTATATTACCCCTGGAGGGGTTGATATTGAAACCTTGATAAAAGAGTCCTATCCCGACCTTGAGATAAAAAGGTCTCAACAATCCCTCGTTATAAAATATTCTGAGCGAGAGATACAGAGGTTATTAGATAGTGCTGCTGATCAGGCCCTTGAGACTATTCGTAACAGGATAGACCAGTTTGGCGTAGCAGAGCCTACAATACAAAGGCAAGCCAAGAATGAGATTGTTGTTCAGTTACCAGGCATTAAAGACCCGAGAAGGGCTATAGAGATCATTGGTAAGACAGCACAGCTTGAGTTTAAACTTCTTGATGAAGAGTCTCCTTTATGGAATGAATTGCCTTCATTTGTGAAGCAGGAGGATGAGGAGCAATTTTTAAAGAGTTTTCTTCCAAAACTTCCCGAGGGTGATGAGATATTATTCCAGAGGATTGTCGATAGACAGACAGGTGAGGTGATAAAGAGGCCTTATATTCTCAAAAAAGAGGTTCTTCTTACAGGCTCCCTTCTCACAGATGCAAGGGTTCAGATAGACTCAAGATTCAATGAGCCCTATGTTTCATTGAGTTTCAATTCCATTGGAGCTAAGGTCTTTGAAGATGTAACAGCTAAAAATGTAAAAAAGAGGCTTGCAATAGTCCTTGATGGCAATGTCTATTCTGCGCCTGTTATTCAGGAAAGGATTGCAGGTGGAAATGCCCAGATAACAGGAAGTTTCACTATGGAAGAGGCAAAGGACCTTGCTATTGTTCTGAGGGCAGGTGCCCTGCCAGCACCTCTTAAGCTCCTTGAGAATGTCACAGTGGGCCCATCTCT
>DAISHO010000370.1:0-1954 GCA_036822495.1 Thermodesulfovibrionales bacterium | reverse complement strand
CCTCCATGGGCTCTTATAGCTCCATAGGCTATGGCAAGACCAAGACCTGTTCCCTTTGAGCCTTTTGTTGTGAAAAATGGTTCGAAGATTCTATCTCTGATCTCATTTGGGATACCTATGCCTGTATCAGATACCCTGATTAGGATATGTTCTCCAGGGCTCAACAAGGGGTGCACAATCTTCTCATTATCAACAAGGGTTAAGTTGGTTTCAATCTTTATCCTGCCGCCATAAGGCATTGCATCCTTTGCATTAATCAACAGATTCATTATGACCTGTTCGAGTTGATTGGCATCACCTTTTAAAATCGGAAGGTTTTCTGTTAATTCTTTTTCTATTTGAACATTTTCTTTTAACATGACAGGTGAGACGAGATTTATTACATTGTTGACAACTGAATTTATGTCAAAGCTTGTTACTTCACCTGAAGACTTCTTGGCGAATTGAAGAAGACCTGTAACCATCTGTTCTGCCCTTCTTGAAGCCTTGACTATTGCCTCAGCATTTTTTTTGGCTGCAGGATCAGGGTCAAAGTTATAGATAATATCTGCATATCCATGTATGGCAGTAAGTATATTCCTGAAATCATGAGCAAGTCCTCCAGCAAGAAGACCAATAGCCTCCATCTTCTGAGAATGGAATAATTGTTTTTGAAGGGCCCTTTTTTCTGTTATATCCCTGTAAAGTGACTGAATATATAGTTCTCCTTCTATTTCTATTGCTTTTGAGCTGACCTCAAGGGCTATCTTAGTCCCATCCTTTTTATAATGCTCTGTTTCGAAGACAAGAGAATCCCCCTTTACTATCCTTTCCATCCTTTGCATTGCAATATCTACATTTTCCTTTACCTCTAATATCCTGAAGTGGGTTCCTATAATGGCATCTTTATCAAAGCCATGTAATTCGCAGAACCTCTTATTTACATCAAGGATGATGCCATCTGTATTCATAATAGCTACGCCATCATTGGAATTTTCAAAGAGGGCAAGATACTTTTTATTAGCAATGGTAAGCTCTTTAGTCCGCTCCGCTACAAGTTCTTCAAGTTGATTTGAGTATCTATCGAGCTGTTCATTCTTCCTGGCAAGGTCATATTCGAGGGAGAGCTTGTTGATATTAAGTTTTTGATTGAAATACTTCCATCCAAAAGCCCCAAGGAGTGAGCCTATTAAAAAAATATTATTATTCATAAATATTCTTATGTTAGTAATTTCATCTAAAAGCAGAATTGGTAAAAGATATATGGTATATACTATAAGTCCTATCAATAAACTTAGCCTAAAAGGGATATGAAGGAAACCGAGGATGAAAGTAATAACAACGATCATTCCAGCGTAATAGGGGGACTGATGTTTTCCGAAAGAGAATATCATTAATTCAACCATAGATGCAACTAATAGGGTGGTAATAGTTATAAAAATTGATATAATGTAATGTGTCTTATTTTTTTTAAGTTTAAAAATAAAAAAAAGAATTAAAACTAATGTAGCGGTTATTAATCTATATATAAAAAATTTTGTGAAATTTTCGGGTGTGACAAAATAATCCAATATGCTTAATAAGACTATAAAGAGGGTTCCGTAAGGATAAAGCGCGAGCAGAGACGATTCGGCTAATTTTAACAATCCTTGTTCTATATATTTTTCTTTATTCACAATAAGTTTTCCCTCTCAATATCATTTTAGCGATGTCAGAGCCAACATACGCTACACCAGATATTCCAAGCCCTTGAGTTGTCCAATGACCTGTCAAATATAAGCCCTTTATAAATGAAGGTTTTTTAAAATCTGTTAATGCTAATTGTGAGGGTGTTCCAGCCCATCCAAAAGATGCTCCTCTATAATTTAGTGTGTATCTATGCAATGTATAAGGTGTAGCAGCTTCTTTAAACACTATATGCTGTGATAAATTTGGGATTGAATATTTTTCTATTCTATTGATAAAAGATTCTAAA
>DAISHO010000369.1:0-1969 GCA_036822495.1 Thermodesulfovibrionales bacterium | reverse complement strand
ATTCTATTGCCCAGAAGGCAGCAATTGAGGCACTGAAAGGTCCACAGGACTCTGTAAAAAGGATGGTAGAGGAGTTTCAGAGGAGAAGGGATTATATAGTAAAGGAGCTGAGCTCAATTCCTGGTTGTTCCTGCCTTATGCCAACAGGTGCTTTTTATGTATTCCTGAGGATTGATAGCTTTTTTGGAAAGACCCATGGAGGAAATGTTATCAAAAATTCAGAGGACCTCTGTATGTATTTATTGAAAGAGACCAGGGTTGGCCTTGTGCCCGGGAGTGCCTTTGGTGATGATAGATATGTAAGGCTTTCCTATGCTACATCCATGGAGAATATAAAAAGGGGCATCGATAGGCTTAGAGATGCACTGACAAGACTGAGATGAGCACTACTCATTTTAAGTCAGGATATGTATCCATAACAGGAAGACCTAATGTTGGAAAATCAACACTCCTGAATATGATTCTCGGCCAGAAGATTGCCATTGTAACAGAAAAGCCCCAGACAACACGCAATAGAATCATTGGTATTAAAAACCTTGAGGGAGCCCAGATAATCTTTATAGATACACCCGGCATCCACAGTCCAAGACATAAACTTGGTGAGATAATGGTAAAAGAGGCAAAGGATACCATCAGAGATGTGGATATTGTCCTTTTGATGGTGGAGCCCTTCAAGGAGAATATCAAAGAGGAGATGGAGATAATCAACCTTCTCCGATCTGTTGGAAAACCAGTGATACTCTTGATCAACAAGATTGACAGGGTGAGAAAGCAGGACATTCTTCCATTGATTGACGAATACAGCAAGCTCTTTCATTTTAAGGAGATCATACCAATATCAGCCCTATATGGTGATGGCATAGACAGGCTCCTCAAGGTAATAGTTGACACACTTCCAGAAGGTCCTCCCTATTATCCTGCTGATCAGATAACCGATCAGATTGAGAGATTTGTTGTTGCTGAACTTATTAGAGAACAGGTGATGCTTCACACCAGAGAAGAGGTGCCCCATTCAGTTCATGTGGAGGTAGTTGACTGGAAGGAGAGGGAAAATGGTTTAATAAATATATCGGCTAACATATATGTTGAAAGAGAGAGTCAAAAGGGTATAATAATAGGTAGGGAAGGGCAGAGATTGAAGTCCATAGGAACGGAGGCAAGAAAGAACATCGAGGGTCTTCTTAATGCAAGAGTTTATCTCGAACTCTGGGTAAAGGTAAAGAAGGACTGGAGGGATAATATTCATATATTAAAAGAACTGGGGTTTAAGTGATGCTTATCCAGATGAAGGTAGAGGGTTTGCTTTTTGATCCAAGAAGCAATATGTATATCCTGCTTCTTAAGGAGATTGATGGAACAGCAACCCTTCCTATATGGATCGGAAAACCAGAGGCTGATTCCATTGCCCTTGCCCTCGGAAGGGTCGTTACTCCTCGCCCCCTTACACATGACCTTGTAAAGAATATCCTTGATGGCTTAAGGATAAAGATTCTCAGGGTGGTTGTTACCGAGATTATTGACAATACCTATTTTGCCCTTATCTACCTGCATGATGGTCATAAAGAGATTCCCATTGATTCAAGGCCAAGTGATGCCGTTGCCATTGCCCTGAGGACTAATTCCCCAATCTTTGTTGTTGAGAGTGTGCTTGAAAAGAGGAGCAAGGATGAGCTTGAAGAATGGCTCAAAAACCTCAAACCTGAAGACTTCGGGAATATAATGTAAATGCTTATAAGGACAAGGGCTATTGTTCTCAAGAGCCTTGCTATTGGAGAAGCTGACCTTATCGTTACCTATCTTTCAGAAGACATCGGGCTTGTGAAGGCCTTTGCAAAGAGTCCAAGAAAAACTGGTAGCAGATTTGGAAGCAGTCTTGAACCCTTCTCATTTGTGAGGGTCTCTCTATTTGGGAAAGAATCAGCGGGTCTTTTAAGGATTACCGGCTCTGATATAATCGAGACCTTTCAGG
>DAISHO010000368.1:0-1971 GCA_036822495.1 Thermodesulfovibrionales bacterium | reverse complement strand
GCCTGAAGAAATTTTGGGACTTTGTAAGTTGCCAGAGAAATCTTTAAACTTTAGATTCTTGGATTATCTCAAGCTCCTTCACTTCCGAGGTGCAGGTTTTCAACATATAGTGCTTACAAAGTGTGAGCTGAGGGCTATGGCTTATCAAAACCGATTGTCCATAACAGGCTGTTTGCTCCAGATTCTTGTGTTCAGATTAAGGTCTTCTACAATGGAGATAATCGTTGAAAGTGTTGTGTAATATTCATACAAAATCCTCTTGTTCATGGTGCTCCTGAAAAGGACAGGCCTGAAAGAGTAATACCACGGTATCGCTATATACATCTTTGAGTTTTTAAAAGAAATATAGAAATCTCTATTTACCTTTTTTCTGTACTCTATAATTCGCCTTACAAGACTCGTGGAGAGAATATACCTTGCCTCTATCTGATCTTCACCATAGGCAATAAAATATCTATCGAAATCAGGATCTTCAAGATTTATAACCTGCCATCCTGAAAGAAAGGCAAATTTCTTCTTTATACCCTTGAGTAATTTCATAGATCTGTCGGGCCATACGAGCACCTTCGTATTGAAGTACTTGTTGAAATCGGCAATTAAAAATATGCCCTTAAATATGGTGTGCCAGTGTTCTTCTGTGTGGGTATGTCCGTCATCATCGGTATAGGTAGTCTCTGTTTTATACTGAGCATGGATGAAAGAAAATTCAATCGCCGTATAACCTGTCCTACCTGCTACATAGTCAGAGCCTGTATAACTGTCTGGAGATATGTTAAAGATATTACTATCCAGAAATTTATCTTTTTCTACATAGTATAATGGCGAATATTCAAGGGAATCATCTATGAATTTAACAATCCTGCCTATGATATTTTCCTTATAGTTCTTCACATATTTAGAGTACCTTCTCTTCCAGAGATAGATAGCAGTTCCGATCACTCCTATGCCCATCAGGATAAGGAGAGGACTGCTACTGTCAGAAGATGTCTTCGGTATTAGAAGAATAAATAGAAAATAGCCAATGACGGCTAAGGTCAGCCTTTTGCCATAGACCAGAATAGCCCTCCTCTGGCTATCTATTACAGATAGCTCCTCTATTAAATCAGTCCTGATGAATTCCTTGAATTCTCCAATACTTCTCATGATTATCTCTCGCTGTTAAATAAATCCTTTACATCGATATACTTCCGCTCTTCCTCTGATATCTCATACCACTTGAGCTCCTCGAAATTCATTAGTAAGGCAATAATATTTGTGGGGAATGTCTTTACTGCATTGTTGTATTCTGTTATGCTTGCACTGAAGGCCCTTCTGGCAGCAGAGAGCTGTTCTTCCACCTCGTTGAGGGCTGCCTGGAGCTGTAAAAAGTTTGAACTTGCCTTGAGCTCAGGATAGTTTTCTGCTACAACGACAATGTTTCTCATGAGCTTTTCAACCTCTGAGTCAACAGCTCTCTTCTCCTGAGTTGAGAGTGTTCCTGATACGGCTTTTGTTCGCAATTCTGTAAGCTGGTTAAGTAGAGACTGTTCATATTTCATGTACTCCTTCACAGTGTTGACAAGATTTGGTATGAGGTCATATCGCTTTTTCAGCAGTGCATCGATGCTTGAAAGGGCATAATTAACCCTGTTCCTCCGAATTACCAGCGTGTTATACATAATGATCATCGAGATAAAAATCAACAGGCTTATAACGCCTAAGATGATGGTGGTTGTTTCCATATATCCTCCTCAATAAAGTTTGATTAACCCATTAAAGAAGGGGTTGAGCACACTATGCTCAATTTTATTTTTACATATAGGTTTGATTAAATCAAGAAAAGAAATCATTCGTAAATATTTCTGAGGATAAATGAGTGAGGTCTTTATCTGTTTTCAGCTACTATCCTTTCGGCAAGTAATGCACCCTGCTGGATGCAGTCATTCATGGCAACGCCATAGTAGGCATTTCCTGTAAGGTAAAGGCCTTTTG
>DAISHO010000367.1:0-1986 GCA_036822495.1 Thermodesulfovibrionales bacterium | reverse complement strand
CTCGAACTGAATCATGGTTTGTTCTTAGCATTAAGTTCAGACCACTTCTTTATAATATCATTGGCAATCTGAACTGATGTTAGACCAAAGAACCTCATAAGTTCCTGTGAAGAGCCTGAACAACCAAAGGTATCCTTTATACCTATCCTGAAGATATACCGCGGCTTTACCGAGGAGATATATTCAGAAACAGCACCTCCAAGCCCCCCTATAATTGAATGCTCCTCTGCTGTCACAATAAGTTTTGCCCTGGTAGCTTCAAGAAGCATCTCTTCATCGAGAGGCTTTATGGTAGACATATTAATAACACCTGTATCAATGCCCTGCGCCTTCAGAATCTCTGCTGCATCAAGGGCCTCTTTAACCATCACCCCGCAGGCAATGATATTCACATCATTACCTAATCTAAAGGCATAGGCCTTCCCGATCTGGAATCTATAATCCTCAGGCATAACCGGCTTCACCTTGGCCCTTCCGAGTCGTACATAGACTGGACCATAGAATTTAACTATCTCTTCAATCACAAGCTCTGTCTCGTAGGCATCAGCTGGCACTATTACGGTCATCTCAGGTATGACCCTCATCAGAGCTATATCTTCAATTGCCTGATGGGATGCACCATCCTCACCAACTGTAATACCCCCATGGGTTGCCACAATCTTCACATTAAGATGGGAATAAACGATGGTCTGTCTTATCTGCTCCCAGGCCCTACCTGTTGCAAATATTGCAAAAGTGGAGGCAAAAGGAATCTTGCCGGCAAGTGAAAGTCCTGCGGCAGTTGCCATCATGTCCTGCTCAGAGACTCCCATATTGAAGAATCTCTCGGGAAAGGCCTTTGCAAATTTTGAGGTCTTTGTAGAGCTACTCAGATCTGCATCAAGGACAACAATATCCCTATTCTCCTGACCGAGTCTGAATAATGTCTCTCCATAGGCATCCCTTGTGGCAGCCTCGGTCGCGTAAAATGATTTAATTGCCTGTTCCATCTGATAGCTCCTTTAAAGCAATCTCAAATTCTTCAGGGGTTGGTGCAACACCATGATATTTAACCTTTCCTTCAAATATTGAAACACCCTTACCCTTAATAGTCCGTGCAAGTATAACAGTAGGTGCACCCTTTAATTCCTCTGCCCTGTCAAGGGCATCCACTATCTGTGTCATATCATGACCATTAATCTCAATAGTATTCCATCCAAAGGCCTGAAACTTTTTATCCACAGGTTCAATATTCTTTACAGAAGAGATAGGACCATCAATCTGTAGTCCATTTAAATCAATGATGGCACAGAGATTGTCACTCTTATAATGGGATGCAGTCATGGCAGCCTCCCAGACCTGCCCTTCTTGAAGTTCTCCATCTCCGAGAAGGCAATAGACCCTTGAATTCAATCCCTGAAGTTTAAGTCCCATAGCCATACCATTTGCCACTGAAAGCCCCTGTCCGAGAGAACCTGTCGAGACCTCAACACCCGGAAGCATCTTGGAGCAAGGATGTCCTTGAAGTGGACTCCCCATCTTCCTCAGCGTCCTGAGCAATGATTTATCAAAGTATCCACTCATGGCAAGGACTGCATAAAGAAGGGGGGCAGCATGTCCCTTTGAAAGGACAAACCTGTCCCTTTCAGGCCATGTGGGATTTTCAGGTTTGTATCTGAGTTTATAAAAATAAAGGGCAGCTACCAGATCTGCTGCGGATAGAGACCCCCCTGTGTGACCAGAACCAGCCTCCGTAAGCATCTTGAGGATCTCAATTCTTAATAGCCTTGCTTGATTTTTAAGATATTCTATATCTCTTTTCTGCTGAACAGGCATTTTCAATTATAGAATATTTTAAGGTTCTCTTACAATTCACTGTTACTCCGCCACCGATCAGAACTGGAGATTGAATATCTTATCTAAACCACATCTGTCCAAGATAAATCTTAAAAGGGCATGAGGCCAACTATTACTTATGCCATCCCTAAAAAGCACAAAAGGCGACTC
>DAISHO010000366.1:0-1995 GCA_036822495.1 Thermodesulfovibrionales bacterium | reverse complement strand
AATGTGCCATCAATGTCAAAAAGAATCAGCATATTAGCCTAATTTCTTATCAGTCTTTTTAAATCACTTATAAAGTGTTTGAAATTTTTAACTTTATCAGATTCCTCTATCTTTTTGTCACTCATAACATAACAACCATCAGTATCTACTTCTACTATAGCCCGCCCTTTTTTGGCTGGAGTCTTCTTGTTAAGAGTTTCATCTTCATCAGGAGTAACAAAAAAGACTTTTATGTTTTTTGTAACGCAGTCTGAACTTAATTTTAATTTCCAGTAGCCTGTTTGAGCGATTCTTTCTCTTAATGTTACCTTGCTCGATATTACAGCCACAACCTCAAAGGTTTGTGGATTATATATAATCAAATCCACATCTGGCAGATGAGAGCCAAATTCTCCGTAATGAATCAATAGATTTCGTTTTACTCTATTTAGTTCCTCTGACAAATTCTGGCTATTCTTTCTTTCTAAAGTGTTACCTTCAACAATCTTTAAACCGAGAGCCTCGACTTGATCCTTAATTATATGGAGAATTAATTTTTCTAAATTCTTTCCTTTAAAAGCCCTCCAGGATTGTTCATGATCTTTGTTAGGTGTAGGAGATAGTTCCCAGTCTTTTTTGTGAATAGCCTTAGCTTCATTTAATAGTTCAGAGATATGATCGGAAACTTTATCCCCAAATCTTTCTTTATAAGCTTCATAAAGTTGCAACAACTCTTTGAATTTCATTTTTTTCTCTCATAATGAGTCCACTTAATCTTCCTTTCATTAACTTCCTTTTTGTTTAATTCAGGTTTCTTCATTATATGTAAATATTTAAAACCCCGCAGATAAAAATTGAAACGAATTGCCCTGTTATACCATATACCTGTATTTGATGTCTGTCCTCTTCTTACAACACAGATGATATCAACTGGTTCAAAGTATTTGCTAAGCCGCTCAAATATTTTAAATCCCACTGGAGTAAACCTTTTTTTAACCCATTGATCCCCAATGAGCCATGCAAGAATCTTCCCGGGTTTTAAAACCCGGTAACACTCTCTCATTACCTTCTCAAGCTCGTCATAAAATTCTTCCGTTTCAGCAGATATCTTTCCTATGTCATCAGGATGGTCATTATATCTCACATTGTCTCCATAAGGCGAATCTATAAATATCATGTCCACACTGTTATCGTCCAGAGGCAGTTTTCTGGCATCATTCTGAACAATGTCTGGTCTCGTTGGAGAGATATCATAAGCAATACACCTTCTTCCTTCCTCTTTGCATACATCAAGGGTAGTTCCACTACCAGCCATTGGGTCCAAGACGAGGTCTCCAGGGTCAGTATATCTTTTCAGTAAATTGTATATTATAAAGGCAGGCGTGACTCCTGGGTACTTATTATCTCCCTTAGGAGACCTGCCATAACTCTGCTTTGGATAATCCCACAGGGTGGTTGCTTCTAAGCGGGGTTTTTCGTCCATTAAAGGTGGAGGTAGCTTTATTCCTTTAAGGTCAATGTCAGGGTTTTCTAATATCTCGATAAGGATCTTAATCCTTTCTGTGTCTAAAATCTGGTTTTGCCAATCTATATTCAATCTTGCAAAAATTTCTTTTGCATTTTTTATAGTTTTAACCTTTCCATTTGTATAAACCCTCACCTGATAGGGATACCTTCCCTGCCATGCCTCTGGATCAAGATTCTTCCCACCCTTTGAGCCAGCAACAAAAGGACCACTTAGCGTATCAGTATCGATATTAAGCAGAAAAAGGGCATCACCCCTTTTGATTGAAAAGACCTTTTCACCGTACAATCTATTTGTGCCAAAGAGTTTTCTCTTTAAACACTCCTCTTCGCTTTTGTTTGTACAGGCAAATATAAAACCCCTCTCGAATTTCATAATAAAATTTTACAATATTGCTGTCTATTAATAGAAGACTTAAGGAAGATAATCAATGACCATGGATTAAGGAGGCTTTCGGGACTAAGGCAGATACCTTCAACTTCGACGGTAGG
>DAISHO010000365.1:0-1998 GCA_036822495.1 Thermodesulfovibrionales bacterium | reverse complement strand
TTTTAAATGTAGAATGAGGTTATTCGAGCTTCTGAGAGGTATATTAAGGTCATGAAAGGTTATTTAACAAGTTACATTAAGGAGTCGCCTTTTGTTCTTTTCGGCCTCATGCCCCTTTAAGATTTATCTTGGACAGGTGTGGATTTTTGTGGGTCTTAAGATGCTCAATTTATCCTATGAATCTTCAAAAAGTTTGTCTTACCTTCCCTGAAGGTAGGTGGAAGGCTTCCTGTTATTACTATGGTATCACCATTCCTTGCAAGGCCTGTCCTTAGAAGGGTCCTTTCCACTTCTCTTAGAATCTCGTCAGTGGAGTTAAGCCTCCTCATGAACATGGGCCTTACCCCATGATAGAGGCAGAGTCTTCTTAAGACTCCTTCATCAGGTGTAAAGGCTATTACTGGAACAGGAGGCCTGAACTTTGAGATAAGCCTTGCTGTAAAGCCTGTCTTTGTGAAGGCAACAATGAATTTTACTTTAATATTTCTTGAGATTGAGCAGGCTGCCTGACTGATTGCCTCGGGGAAACCATATTCATAGGCAGGAACGATATTGACCTTCTCAATGGATGAGCTCTCTGTATAAAGGATTATCCTCTTCATCATCCTCAGGGCCTCTACAGGATACAGGCCCCTTGCTGTCTCACCAGAAAGCATAAGGGCATCGGAACCATCAAGGATGGCATTTGCCACATCCGTAGCCTCTGCCCTTGTTGGCCTTGTATGGTGCGTCATGGATTCAAGCATCTGTGTTGCTGTTATGGTGAGCCTTGCCATTTCATTTGCCTTTTTAATGAGTTCTTTCTGAATGATTGGTACCTTCTCTGGTGGAACCTCAACTCCCAGGTCTCCACGGGCTATCATTATGCCTTCAACCTCCTCCAGAATCTGATTAATATTCCTCACCGCCTCAGGCTTTTCTATCTTTGCTATTATGGGGATGGAGATTTTCTTTTTTTTGAGCCATGCCTTTGCCTTTTTTATATCACTGGCATCCCTTACAAAGGAGAGGGCTACAATGTCAACTCCCTCTTTTATTCCAAATTCAAGGTCTCTTTTATCCTTATCTGTAAAGGCCTCTTCCTTAAGGTCACTATGGGGGAAATTTACACCCTTTTTCGAGCTCAGCAATCCGCCTTCTACCACCTCGGCAATTAAGGAATTCTTTGTCCTTTCTTTAATCCTCAGTTCAATAAGCCCATCATCAAGAAGGACTTTTTCACCTGGTCTCAGGTCCTCAAGGAGTCTTCTATAAGAGATATATATTCTTTTCTCGTTACCTGTATCTGTACCTGGCAAAAGCTCTATTTTAGAACCCTTTTTCAGTTCAACAGAACCTCCTTTGATCTCTCCTATCCTGAGTTTTATGCCCTGAAGGTCCTGAAGGATTCCCACAGGCCTTTTAAGCTCTTTTGAGAGTCTCCTTATCTTCCTTATGATATCTCTGTGAAATTTATAGTCACCATGAGAGAAATTCAGCCTTGCCACATCCATTCCTTCAGAAATCATCTCCCTTAATATCCTTTCATCAGAGGAGGCAGGACCTATGGTGCAGATTATCTTTGTTGCCCTTTCCATTAGATCACGACTCCCATTGAGTTTTCATTTCTTGAGCAATCATTACAACCTCTACATGTCTCTGCCAGTTGAAACCCCTTTCCTTATAATCTGTCCTGTAATGGGCACCAACACTTCCCCTTCTCTCCATGGCAGAAAGGACAATAGCCTCCGAGACCATAAGCATATTTTTCAGCTCAGCCTCTTCCCTTGTAAGATAAATGGTTTCTGTAAGGAATCTCCATTTTTTAATCCCTTCCTTTGCCTCTTCAAGGGATTTGCCACATCTTATTATTCCCACCTTTTGCCACATGAGCCTTTTTAATGACCTTTTTATATCAAGGATGGTCTCCTCTGGTGTCGAAGTAACAGTTGGGATTGAGCTGAATTTCAGGTCTCTTATATAGATATCTTTTCTAACAGATACCTTTTCTCCATAAAG
>DAISHO010000364.1:0-2001 GCA_036822495.1 Thermodesulfovibrionales bacterium | reverse complement strand
TTAAAGATAACTGACTCTGAACTTTCTGTTTATGCCCCTGTACTGCTCGGTGAACCCCTCAGAGGAAATTACCTTGTATGGCGTATAGAGGTTTCAGCCCGAGACCTTTCACCTGTAAGGGAGTTTGTCCTTATAGATGCAAAGACAGGCATAATCCTATTGCACTTTAACCAGGTTGATATGGCACTTTATAGAAAGATATATGACAATAAGAATAACTCCAGCTATGGTTTGCCAGGAAATGGTCCTGTAAGGATAGAGGGCGAGGGACCTTCTTATATAACAGATGTGGATAACGCCTATGAGTATCTTGGAGACACATATAATTTTTATTGGGACTATCATGGCAGGGATGGAATAAATAATTCAGGAATGCAAATGATTGCAACAGTAAGGTATTGCCACCCTTATTATCGCTGTCCCTATCCAAATGCCTTTTGGAATGGTCAGCAGATGGTTTTTGGAGAGGGCTTTGTTGCAGATGATGTTGTTGGTCATGAACTCACACATGGAGTAACTGAGCACGAGTCCCATCTCTTCTATTATCGGCAATCAGGTGCAATTAATGAATCCCTTTCAGATATATGGGGTGAGTTTATTGATCAGATAAATGGAAAAGGTACAGACACACCTGACATGAAATGGAAGATCGGTGAAGACCTGCCATCATCTATTGGCATCATCAGGAATATGAAGAACCCGCCAGCCTTTGGTGACCCTGATTCCATGACAAGTCCTTATTACAAGTGTGGAGGGTCTGATAATGGTGGTGTTCACTCGAACAGCGGTGTCAATAACAAGGCTGCCTATCTTATGACAGATGGTGGAACATTCAATGGATATTCAATAAGAGGGCTCGGGATTGAGAAAGTTGCTGCCATATATTACGAGGTGCAGACCAATTATCTGACCTCAGCAGCAGACTATCAGGACCTCGCAGATGCCCTTTTTCAGGCATGCCAGAATCTTATAGGTGGTAGTGAAGGTATAACATCATCTGACTGTATTGAGGTAAAAAAGGCTATCGAGGCAGTAAGGATGCATACCCTACCATCAAAGTGTAAGAACATTGATGTAGCCTTATGTAATAGCGGAACACCAACCATACTTTTCAGCGACAACCTCGAGAATCCTTCAAGTGGAAACTGGGCTAAATGGTTTGACCCAAATTATGGGGTTCAAGAATGGTACTATCCTCAGACCTTGAACCCCTATGACTTTGATGCAACATATGCTACAAGTGGTATCTATAATTTCTGGGGATATGATTCTGATTGGCAGGGTGATTATGCAATATATATGAATAATCCTGTATCTCTTCCAAATACTTCCAATATCTACATGCTTTTCAGGCACGCCTATGAGTTTGAGTGGGGTGTTTATTCTGGAACTAAATACTACTTTGATGGTGGCGTAGTGGAGGTTAACGCAGGTTATGGATGGAATGATGCAGGCACTCTGGCAGTAGTAAATGGATATAACCATACAATATACAATGGGAGCAATCCCCTTGGGGGTCGTAAGGGCTTTACAGGGAGGAGCAATGGTTATATAACAACAAAACTTAATATATCTTCCTATGCTGGAAAGCCTGTAAGATTCAGGTTCAGGATAGGTACGGATTATAGTTATGGTTCCCTTGGGTGGTTTGTAGATGATATTTTTATATACACCTGTAGCAGTTCAGCAAGCGCTATGAGATTAATATCACCGAATGGAGGCGAGAGCATCTCTGCTGGTAGTGTTTATACCATACAATGGGAGGGCCCTGAGACCATGGCATATTCAAAGTTGAGCTATTCATGCGATAATGGAGCCACATGGAAGACCATTGCAAATACCATCAATGGTACAAGTTATGACTGGTTAGTGCCTTTACAAGGTAATAATAAAAAATGTCTTGTAAAGGTTACTGGCTATAACACAGCTGATTCAAGTATTGGCTCTGACAAATCCGATGGACCTTTCACCATAGAAGTGGTAAAGCTCAACACGCCGAAT
>DAISHO010000363.1:0-2007 GCA_036822495.1 Thermodesulfovibrionales bacterium | reverse complement strand
CGTAAGTAATAGTTGGCCTTATGCCCATTCAAAACTTTATTTTGGACAGATATGGCCTTGACTGAAAACTTTGATTTCCTTGTTGTTGAGGATGATCAGAGGATGAGGGAGCTCCTCAGGGAGCTCCTCGAAAGAGAGGGCTATTCTGTTGAGTCTGCCTCTTATGGAAGTAGGGCCTTTGAGCTTCTTCAGGGAAAGGCCTTTGATATTGTTATTACAGACCTCAAGATGCCCGATGTAGATGGTATGGCAGTCCTTGAAAAGGCAAAGGAGACTCATCCCGATGCCCTCGTAATAGTTATAACTGCCTATGGCACTGTAGAGTCAGCCGTTGAGGCTATGAAGCTTGGTGCCTATGACTACATCACAAAGCCCTTTGACCCTGAGAGGCTTATGCTCATAATAAAGAGGGCTGTTGAGTACAGGCGACTGGCAAGGGAGAATCTCAGGCTTTCAACACAGCTTGAGACATGCATGGCAGAGGAGATTATCGGAACAAGCCCCTCCATAACAGAAGTAAGAAGGCTCATTGAAAAGATAGCACCCCTTGATACAACTGTTGTAATAGAGGGTGAGACAGGCACAGGCAAGAGTCTTGTAGCAAGGCTCATCCACAGGATGAGTAAGCGCTCCACAGAGAGGTTCCTCAGCATAAACTGCGGTGCCCTCACAGAGACCCTCCTTGAATCAGAACTCTTTGGTCATGAAAAAGGCGCCTTTACCGGTGCCACAAGACAGAAATCAGGTCTCTTTGAGGCAGCCCACAGGGGAACCCTCTTTCTTGATGAGATAAACAATGCAAGCCCGAATATGCAGATAAAACTTCTGAAGGCAATAGAGGAGGGAAAGGTCTTCAGGATAGGTTCAACTGAGCCTGTTACAGTAGATGTGAGGATAATTGCTGCCAGCAATCTACCTTTAAAGAAGGAGGTTGAGGCGGGAAGATTCAGGAAAGACCTTTATTTCAGGCTCAAGGTAGTCACAATAACAATACCGCCCCTCAGGGAGAGAAGGAGTGATATACCTCTTCTTGCCTATCATTTTCTCAGGAGATTCTCCCAAAAGTTCCAGAAACCTATGGAGGGATTCACAACAGAAGCCATGAATATCCTTATGGATTATGACTGGCCAGGCAATGTAAGGGAGCTTGAGTTTGCCATAGAAAGGGCAGTTATCCTTGAACAGTCTGAGAGGATCACACCTCAGAGCCTTTCAGAAATAAAGTCTTCAACTAGGTCTTTCCAGCCGAATATCTCTGGAAGGATAGTCACCATAGAGGAGATGGAGAGGGAATTAATAAAGGAGTGTTTGAGGAGATTTAATGGAAAAAAGGAGCTCTGTGCTAAGGCCCTTGGAATAAGCCAGGCAACCCTGTGGAGAAAGATAAAGAGATATAACATTTCATTTTGAAATCCTGTCTCTTTTTGAAATAAATAAGTTCCTGTCTCTAATTCATAATCCCTTGATTTCAGAAATAATTATTTCTGGCATCTTCCTTGCATCTTTATTTTAAAAAACTGAAAAGGAGGTAACGAAGATGGCTTTGAGAAGAGTCCTTTTTATGGTACTGGTGGGGATCTTTGTCCTTACCGGCGTGGTCTATGCAGATATCCTCATGACTCCTGATGATGTGGAAAAGATAATGGGAAAGCCTGACTGGGTGATTCTTGACTGCAGGCCAAAAAAGAAATATGAAGAGGGTCATATCCCTGGAGCAATAACCCTTGGAGATTCCTGCAGGGTGAAACTCAGGGATGGAACTCAGAGGGTTCTTCCACCTGCAAAACTTGAGAAGATCCTTGGTGAGGCTGGCATAAGCAATGAAAAGCATGTAGTTGTCTATTCTGATGCTGATATAGTCCATGCAACTGTTGGATACTGGATCCTTGAGTACCTTGGCCATGAAGGAAAGGTACATCTTCTTGATGGAGGGATTGTTGAATGGAGTGCCCTTGGGAAACCCCTTTCAAAGGAAGAGACAAAGCTTCCTCCAGCAACATTCAAGGC
>DAISHO010000362.1:0-2013 GCA_036822495.1 Thermodesulfovibrionales bacterium | reverse complement strand
CTAAAGGCTACTTTAAAAAAATTCTTTAGATTTTGATCTGATATGTTTTCAATAATCTTCTTGATTGCAGCAAGTTTTAATGTAACAGTTCGTTTAAACCAATATTCAATATTTGGGAATTGGGGAGACTCGATCTTCTTAATTGAACCAACCTTCTTTAATATCTTTTGTAATTCCAACTCTAATATCTCTGGATTAAGGGGGGTAATCTTTACTTTACTAATTAAAAGCGATAGAGGATTAATATCGATCCCATAGGCATTATGTCCTCTAACAAAGGCTTCTAATAATACAGTGCCAGAACCACAAAAGGGATCTAAAACAACTGCATTAGCCTTTCCATATGTATCAAGCAATCTTCCAGCAACCTGAGGGATCATCATCGCTGGATAAGGATGGACTGAATGGGTATAAGGTCTTGAAGGATCATCTGAATAATTCCAAGTGGGGTCATATCTTTTTTTTCGTTCCCTTGCACTTAAAAAGCCTTTTAACTTTATTGATGGAACAGGGGAAAGCTTTTCAATATGATTAATTCCTAAATGATTGTAAAAATCTAACTGCTCTTTTATTGTTAAGCAGGCCTCTGTAGTGTTGTCGTTAGAATAGCTTGAAGTGCTGGCTAATCTTGGCGATAACAATCTATACTCCCCTTTCATCTACTCCTCCACAAGTTGCCATTCCGCATAGCCTTCTTTTCGCGTGTCAAGCCTTTTCCCTTTAAGGACAACCCTTTTAATTACAGGATGGGTCTTCACTGTTATATATGCCCGCACAAGGTTTGCAATAGTTGCCTCCTGAAATATCAGCTCCGTGCCATCCTGAAGTAGTAATCTTGTCCTCAGATGCCTGTGCCCCTCTGGAATCTCAGCCACAAGCTCCTTTATATCTTCATTGCTGATAACCATTATTCAACTACTTCAATTGAATCACACTTTATTATCTTTTGTCAAGTCAAGTAACTCTTTCAGGTTAGGACATCGCACAGGCCAGACGAAATCCTGCACCTCGGAGGTGATAGATTTTAGGTAGGCCTTAGGCTAAAGAATGAAAAAACTCGAGCCTATAATATAGACGCTAAGCCACGGCTGGTAGCATTATGCTTATCTGGGAGCCAGGGAAGAATGTTAATCCCTTCTCTCTTTCCTTCCCTTTTGACCACGATGGCAGTATCGAAAGCCTCGCAGTTCCTGACCGAATCGATAGCTTTCCATCCCATTCTTTAACAAATCTTCTTACAGCAGCAAGGCCATGGCCTCTTCCCTCATCAACATATCTTGAGGCACCCTCAAGGAGGGCCTTCTCTATAGCATCGAGGTCATCTTTAAGGGAAAACCTCTGGGATAGGGAGCCTTTGAAGCCAATACCTGTATCAGAGACGGCAATCTTGACAACATTCTTCCCAAGATTCTGGAAAAAATATTTCTGAATTCCTACATATCCCTTAGAACCACTGTGTTCGATTATATTCTGGCAGACCTCCGAAAGGGCCACAATAAATCCATTAATAACCTTTTGGTTGTAGTGAAGATGTCTTCTTAGAATCATATCAGCACGGGACTTTACCCTCCCAACAATAAAATGGATATCATCGGATTTCTCAATAGGTGTAATCTCGAGAAGGACATCTGAGTGGGTCCTCCTCCTGTATTTGATAATATCTACATGAAGGGGCTCTATCCTGAAAATATGAGAGGCATACCTGAAGAAGTCCATCCTTTCAAGATATTTGATAGTCTCTCCATCAGGAGGTAGATAGAGGGTCTTGATATCTCCAGAATCTCTGAGGGCCTCTCCTATCTCTATAAGCCCGATCATCCCATAGGGATCGATGAATTTAAGGTTCCTCAGGTCTATGAAAAGACTGTTGAGAAACTGCCAGAGATGGTCTTCAAAGGTGGATTCAGTGAGTTGCATATCTATATAAATCTACCCAATATAAATCTTAAAGGGGCATGAGGCCAACTATTACTTACGCCATTAGTAACTATTACTTACGCCATTAGCAAAAAG
>DAISHO010000361.1:0-2013 GCA_036822495.1 Thermodesulfovibrionales bacterium | reverse complement strand
TATTTAACAAGTTACATTAAGGAGTCGCCTTTTGTGCTTTTTCGGCCTCATGCCCATTCAAAACTTTATTTTGGACAGGTATGATGTAAGGTGAAGAGGAGATACCCCTCACCCATTTAAAAGCATATCAATAATTCTATCAAATTCTTCAAGAGAGTTATAGGTGATTTCAATCCTGCCCTTTTTACCTTTATGATGAATTTTTACAGGGGTGCCGAGAGACCTTTTAAGCTTATCCTCAAGAGATGAGATGTTGGGGTCTCTTTTTGAACTCTTTGACCTCGCTCTCATTGTTGAGTTTCTTTTAACAAGTGCTTCTGCCTGCCTTACAGTAAGTTCTTCCTTCACAATCCTCTTTGCTATCTCGATCTGGGCATTCCTGTCTTCAATACTTAAAATTGCCTTTGCGTGCCCAAAGCTCAGATTGCCTTCATGAAGCATCTTCTTTATCTCTTCAGGAAGGCCAAGCAGTCTTAAGTAATTAGCAACAGATGCCCTGTCCTTGCCGACCTTTTTGGCTATCTCTTCTTGAGTGAGGTTGAATTCATTCTTCAGCCTCTCAAAGGCAAGGGCTGTCTCTATGGGGTTAAGGTCTTCTCTCTGGATATTCTCTATGAGGGCTATCTCAAGACTCTCTTTTGAGGCTATATCCTTTATTATGGCTGGTATCTTTTTTAGACCTGCAAGCCTTGCAGCCCTTAGACGCCTTTCTCCTGCTATTAATTTAAAGGTGCCATCTCCAACCCTTGTTACTATAATGGGCTGGATAACCCCCTTCTCTTTTATTGATTCAGCGAGCTCTTTGAGGGATTCATCCCTAAAGACCTTCCTTGGCTGATAATCTCCCGGGAGTATCCTGTCTATGTCCAGCTTTATTACCTCTTCTGGCCTCTCGGGCAGAAGGGCCTCAATTCCTCTTCCCAACGCTGTCTTCATTCAAAATCTCCTTGGCAAGTTCAATATAACTCTGGGCTCCTTTTGATTTTATATCATAAAGAAGCACAGGTTTTCCATAACTCGGTGCCTCTGCAAGGGCAACATTCCTTGGAATTACACTTTCATAAACGAGGTCTTGGAAATGTTTTCTAACCTCTGCCTCTACCTGATGGGATAGGGCATTCCTCGGATCGAACATGGTAAGCACTATCCCCTCTATCTCGAGTCCTGGATTAAAAGAACTCCTTACCATACTGAGGGTCTGCATAAGGAGGCTAAGACCTTCAAGGGCATAATATTCGCACTGAACAGGGATTATAACTCCATGAGCTGCTACAAGGGCGTTTAAGGTAAGGAGACCAAGAGAAGGGGGGCAATCTATGAATATATACTGATAATGGTCTTTTATGTCCGAGAGGGCTTTTAACAGGATAAATTCTCTGTTTTCTTTTCCAACGAGTTCTACCTCTACTCCCAGGAGGTCAACAGTGGAAGGTGCAATGAAGAGATGGTTTATCTGGGTGCTTGTAATTATATCCCTTAACGATAACCTTCCCATATAGACATCATAGAGGCTACTCCTCAGGTCATATCTATTAATACCCAGACCGCTCGTAAGATTTCCCTGAGGGTCTGTGTCAATTACGAGGATGTCCTTTTCAGCAAGGGCAAGAGAGGCTGAAAGGTTAATTGCCGTGGTAGTCTTCCCCACCCCGCCTTTTTGATTAACTATTGTGAGAATTTTGCCCATTGTGAAATTATACCATAGCATCACTGCCTTCCAAAACAAATCAATGTTCGACCATCAAATTGAAGAATAATTTACTCCTTATCTGTCACCGAGCACTCAACCGAGATAACAATAAATAGACCAGTAGAGCAGCAGTTTTTTAATAAGGAAATTTTTCCTTAATATCCTACTGCTCTGCTACTCTGAAATGACCTCTGATGTCCGATTTCTGACATCTGATTTCTGACTTCTGTTATGTTCCTCGTGGAACATCTTTGCTCAGCCCCTCATAGCTGTCCAAATAAATTAAAATGGTATTTTAAAGAGGGCATAAGGCCTCAAATAGG
>DAISHO010000360.1:0-2034 GCA_036822495.1 Thermodesulfovibrionales bacterium | reverse complement strand
GGTCATGAGAGGTTATTTAACAAGTTACATTAAGGAGTCGCCTTTTGTGCTTTTTAGGATGGCGTAAGTAATAGTTGGCCTCATGCCCATTCAAACCTTTATTTTGGACAGGTATGGATAAGGTAAAATCATATGGAGAGCATGACAGGATTTGGTTCCTCTGAAAAGGGGAATCTAAGAATTGAAGCAAAGTCTATTAATCATCGGTTTCTTGAAATAAATTTCAAGATGTCTCACTGGTTTTACCCTTCCGAGAGCAGAATGAGAGACCTTGTAAAGTCAAGATTCTCCAGAGGTAAGATTGATATTACAATATCATTTATAGAACCCCCTCAGAATCTTAAATTGAACAGAGAGCTTCTTAAGAATTTGATGGAAGAATTCAGAGCAGTAGCAGGTTGTTCTGGTGGGATTTCTAATCTGCCTGTTGTTATAAATCTTAGGGATTTGATGATTGAGACACCCTTTACTTATGATGAAGAGATACTTCTTCAGTGCCTTGAGGATGCCCTGAACTCATTAAAGTTAACGAGACAGCGTGAGGGTGAGACCCTGAAGGTCGAGATGCTGCGGGGTATTGAAAAGATAGGCTTTATCAATGATAAAATAAAAATCGTTGAGCCTAAAGTCTTTGAGGATAATCTTAGGAGATTGAGAGAAAAGGTTAAGTCTTTTCTTAAAGATATAAACCTTTCAGCTGTTACCTCACCATCTATGGAGGATGTAACAGCTGATTCTGAAGATATATTGAAGGCAGTGGTTTCTTATCTTGAAAGGTCTGATATTACAGAGGAGATAGTGAGGATTGAGAGCCACATAGCTCAGTTCAAAGAGGCAATGGACTTCGATGGACCTTGTGGGAAGAGGCTTGACTTCATCATCCAGGAGCTCTTAAGAGAATTTAATACAATTGGTTCTAAATCTATTAATTTAGAGGTGACAAATCTCGTTGTTAATGCGAAGACTGAACTTGAAAAATTAAGGGAACAGGTTCAAAATATTGAGTAGGGTGGTTTATGAAGAAAACAGGTAGTCATATGCTTATTAATATCGGCTTTGGGAATGTTGTATCAGCCGATAGGGTGATTGCTATAATCTCGCCTGATTCTTCTCCTATGAAAAGACTTAGGGAAGAGGCAAAGGAGAGGGGAAAACTCATTGATGCTACTGAGGGAAGGAAAACCCGCTCAATAATAATAACCGATAGTGACCATGTTATACTTTCGGCACTTCAGACAGAAACCATAACACAACGATTTAGTGGCGAACCTCAGGATGATACAGACGCAGAAGGTAAGTCTTCAGCCTGAAGGAACTTCAATAGCCTAAATTGGAAAGGCATGATTATGAAAGGTAGCCTTATAGTGGTATCAGCACCATCTGGTGCTGGAAAGACTACTCTCTGTAATGCAATTATAAAGAGTCTTGATAGGATAGCCTTTTCCATCTCCTACACTACCAGAAAACCAAGAGCAGGAGAGGTTGATGGAGTGGATTATTATTTTGTAGATGAAAAGGTCTTCAGGCAGATGATCGAGAGGAATGAATTTGCTGAATGGGCAAATGTTCATGGTAACCTTTACGGTACATCAAAAAGGGTTATTGAAGACCTTATGGACAGGAGAATAGATGTCCTTCTTGATATAGATGTTCAGGGAGCAAAACAGATAAAGGCTATTTATCCTGAGGCTATACTTGTCTTTATAATGCCTCCATCCTTCGATGAATTAAAGAAGAGGCTTTACACTCGTGGCGCAGAAAATCTTGATGGCAGACTAAAGAGGGCCTTTGAGGAATTAAGGGAATATTATTTTTATGATTATGTTATAATAAATGATAATCTTGAAAAAGCGATTGAGGGTCTTAGGTCCATAATAATTAGTGAAAGACTCAGGGTTAAGAGATTTGAGCCACAATTTATTGAAAGATTTTATCCTGTTGCCTGAAAATCCATACAATAATCATTGCTGTTCAAAACGAATTGAAAAGGGCTTTTAAAATAGGCTGAAGTAGGCTACAGGCTATAGGCCATAG
>DAISHO010000359.1:0-2042 GCA_036822495.1 Thermodesulfovibrionales bacterium | reverse complement strand
CTCTTGTTATCGAAACAAATCTTGAAGGTGTAAAGCTTTTGAGGCGTGGCAAGGTCAGGGATATCTACGAGGCAGGAGAATATCTTCTTATTGTTGCCACTGACAGGGTCTCTGCCTTTGATGTGGTCCTGCCTGATGGTATCCCTGACAAGGGAAGGGTCCTCACGCAGATTTCTATTTACTGGTTCAATCAAACGAAGGATATAATAGAAAACCATATAGTTGCCACACGGGTGGAGGACTATCCTCCTGTTCTTCATAGATACAGGGATATCCTTGAGGGCAGAAGTATGCTCGTAAAAAAGGCAAGACCTTTACCAGTGGAGTGCATTGTGAGGGGGTATCTCTCAGGTTCAGGATGGAAGGAGTATAGAGAAAAAGGCACTGTATGCGGGATAAGACTTCCTGAAGGTCTTGTTGAATCCTCAAGGCTTGATGAACCAATCTTCACGCCAAGCACTAAGGCAGAGGAAGGCCATGATGTAAACATAAGTTTTGAAGAGGTAAAGAAGCTTGTAGGAGAGGAGGTTGGTCAGAGATTGAAGGATACAAGCCTTAAGATTTATAAAAAGGCAAGTGAGATTGCCGAAAAGAAAGGCATAATTATAGCGGACACTAAGTTCGAATTCGGCCTCTATGACAATAGATTGCTCCTTATAGACGAGCTCCTCACTCCTGATTCCTCGAGATTCTGGTCCATTAAGGACTACACACCTGGAAGACCCCAGGACAGTTATGACAAACAGATCGTCAGGGATTACCTCCTGTCAATTAAATGGGATAAAAGGCCACCAGCCCCCCATCTACCACCAGAGATAATAGAAAAAACAAGCCAGAGGTACAGGGAGATTCTTAAGATAATTACTGGTAAAGATGAATGTCCTGACAGGTCTTGACCTTATCGAGAAAAAGTGGCCTCGACAACTAAAGGGGGCAAGGATTGGCCTTCTCATAAATCCTGCCTCTGTTAATAGAAGACTTATTCATGCTGTTGATATAGCCCTTAGCTCTAAAAAATTTAAACTCACCTCTTTGTTTGGTCCCCAGCATGGAATATGGGCAAATACGCAGGACAATATGATTGAATGGAAGGGCTTTATTGACAAAAAGACAGGTCTTCCTGTTTATAGCCTTTATGGAGATACAAGAAAACCCCTTCCAGAGATGCTAAGAGACATAGATGTCCTTGTGATAGATCTTCAGGACATAGGTTCAAGATATTATACATTTATCTGGACAATGAGCCTTGCAATGGAGGCATGTTCTGAGATTGGCAAAACAGTTGTAGTCCTCGATAGACCAAATCCCATAAATGGCTTTGATATAGAGGGTCCTGTTGTTGAAGAGGGCTACTTTTCATTTGTGGGGCTAAAACCTCTTCCTGTGAGGCATGGTATGACCATTGGTGAGATAAGCCTTTATCTCAAGGAGAGATTTTATCCTTCCCTTGACTTGAAGATTATAAAAATGGAGCGATGGAAAAGAAGACTCTGGTTTAATGAGACAGGTCTTCCCTGGGTCATGCCTTCACCGAATATGCCAACCCTTGATACAGCAACAGTCTATCCAGGGATGTGTCTTCTTGAAGGGACAAATCTTAGCGAAGGAAGGGGTACTACAAGACCTTTTGAGATATTCGGTGCTCCTTTTATTGAGCCTGAGAGACTTGTCTCAAGACTGAAGGGGCTTAAACTAAGGGGAGTCTTTTTTAGACCCCTTTATTTTGAACCCACTTTTCATAAATATAAGGGAGAACTCTGCGGTGGGGCCCAGATCCATGTAACGGACAGAAGGAGCTTCAAACCATTCTTTACAGGAGTGGCAATCCTCAGGAGCGTAAAGGAACTTTATCCAGAGGAATTCCAGTGGAGAAGACCACCCTATGAATACGAGACAGAAAAACTCCCGATAGATATCCTTTCAGGTTCAACGAGGCTTAGGCAGTTTATTGAAGAGGCAAGGACACTGGAGGAGATGGAGGATTGGTGGAGGAAGTCTGTTTTCCAGTTCAACAGGAACATAAGGAAAAGGTATCTCCTTTA
>DAISHO010000358.1:0-2062 GCA_036822495.1 Thermodesulfovibrionales bacterium | reverse complement strand
TATTAGGAAAAATTCTATAGCCTGTAGCCTATAGCCTATAGGAAGCCTGTAGCCTCTTCTTTGGCCTTATGCCCATTCAAAACTTTATTTTGGACAGGTATGAAGCTATAAAAATTAGGGAGTGTCCCTATTTTGTTACTTGCAAGGAATCCGCTTGCTATCTATTAATTGCCCAGTTTCTGAAGCCATTCTTTAATAAGGGAGTTCTCCGGATCTCTCTGAAGGGCCATCTGAAAGGCCTTTTTTGCATCATCCATCCTACCAAGTCTGTAAAAGGTTTTTCCAAGGCTTATCAGATAATAGGGGTTTGCTCTATTTCTGGATGCCCCTATGGATGCCTGAAGTATAATGGTCTGGTATCCCTCTTCTTTCTTCTTCATGAACCTGCTTCTGAGAGATTTGTTACGACTATCTCTTTTTAGAAATATTAGAGATAGATGATCATTATATACGAGGTCCCACTGTCCTTCATCAAAGAGCCTATCCACAAGAGGATATATACCTCCATGGGGAAGTAAGGGAGGCATTACAACACAGGTAATATCATATTTATTAAAGATGGCTGTCCAGGAATTATCAGCACTTATAACCCTTTCATATTCCTTTAATACAGAACCTTCGAGTCCCCTCCCATCAATAAACACCTTTTTATGAGGATAAAGCCTCCATATAAGATAACCTCCAAAACCATATTCATTAAAGATATTGCCTTCTATATTATTATTCAATAAAAAATCTGCGGCACCAACTGGTGTTACCATTATATCTTCCTTAAATTCGTGACCCACCAGAGAAGTAATGGATTTTAAGAACCAGAAGACACCAATAATAAGTATGATTACATAAAGGAAGGTCTCCCGTTTTTTTAGAAAACGGGAAGTTTTTTCTATAAATTTTATATTATGTATCTGCTGGATTATAAATGCTATGAGCAGACATCCTGTTGCCATATAAAATATCTGAAATCTTATGGATATAAGACTCATGATAAAAAAGACTACAAAAAGAAGAAGCATAATAGAATTTCGCATTATGTAGCGAATACCCAGGAGATGAATAACCACGAATATTAAATATAGGTAATTAACAGGTAATATCTTTTTAAGATAAAGGGTAATAGGTGATCTGAATTCTACAATACCTGAGGTGTACAAAGGCATGGAGAAGATCTCAAAGAATACCTTTATGTGATTGGGATTAAAGGCAGAGGCTAAAAGACTAAGGCCAGTAACAATAGCGAGAACCTTTAGCCTTTTCTTAACATCCAGATCTGTTCTTTTTTTAAGATATTCTATAAGAGTTCCAGAGAGGTATATAAAAAGAAGTAACAACAAAACTATAAAACCAGGGTGCATATTTGAAGAAAGGAGGACAACCAGGGGGATTAGATATATAGCCCTTGAATTTTTGTTTCTGAAGGCCTCAAGGATATAAAGGGTTGCTGAGAACATAAGAAAGGTAAAGAGCTGGGGTCTCTCACCCGCAAAATCAAGGGCTACAGAATATAGAATCCCCAGCAGTACAATAACGATAATGGTGTGTGTTCCTGTCAGTCTTAATGAGAAGTATATAAAAAGGATAAAGAGCATTAATAAAATAGACCTGAGAAGGATAATGCCAGCAGGCCCAATTGCTTTATAGGAAAGATAAAAGAGGACATCCGAAAGCCAGTATCCTTTAAGGATTATAGATTTTCTATCTGATGGCTCATCAGTGGTTGTATAGGAGAAGGGGTCCTTTTCAGGTATAAACCTGCACCTCGGAGGTGCAGGTTTCTCGGGGGCACAGGTGGTTTCTAAAATGTATCTTCCTTGAGCAAGGTGCCACCAGAGGTCAGAATTATATACCTTAACTTTAACAAAGGACAAAAAAAAGAGGCTAAAAAAAAGACCGATTACCAGAGGTCTTATAATATGCCCATATCTCATTAAATGGATATTCAGAAGTTCCTGTTGTTTCTGCAGTCTATTGCAAAGAAGTCATCCTCTACACTTGTGCCAGCGATTCCTTCTGCTATTGCCACAAAGCAGGAGCGGTTAGTATCATCACCATCATCAGAATT
>DAISHO010000357.1:0-2071 GCA_036822495.1 Thermodesulfovibrionales bacterium | reverse complement strand
AGGCTATAGAATTTTTCCTAATATCCTAACGCCTATAGCCTATCTTCAGCCTATGGCCTTAAGCCTTCAGCCTATTTGAGGCCTTATGCCCTTTTGAAAATACCATTTTAATTTATTTTGGACAGCTATGATCTCTTAAAGATCTCCACCTCAGAAAAGAAGTAACTTATCTCAAACCTTGCAGACTCTGGTGAGTCAGAGCCATGAACAATGTTGTGCTCCACATCTGAGGCAAAGTCATGCCTTATTGTGCCGGGTGCAGCATTCTTCGGATTCGTTGCACCCATAATCTCCCTTACCTTTGATATAGCATTATCACCCTCGACAACCATAACCACAACAGGTCCTGAAGACATAAAATCCGTAAGGCTATCATAAAAGGGCTTATCTTTATGAACAATATAAAAACCCTTAGCCATATCCTTTGTAAGCCTCAACATCTTGAGGCCCATAATCCTCAGACCAGCATTCTCAAATCTCCTAATAACCTCTCCTATAAGGTTCTTCTGAACCCCATCAGGTTTAACAATAGAAAGGGTACGCTCCATTACTCCTCCCTTAGATTGGACTTTCTTCCAAGGCCAAGGGCCTCTATTTCCTGAACTGTTACTTTCGCCACCAATCTTGCCTTGTTTATTTTCTCACGGATTGTATTATAAAGCTCTTCTTTACTCAATACCCTTCTTGCAATCCCCTGTTCAATAGCCTTTACTCCAACAGTAAAGGCAACCTCTACAAAAAGCTCCACCTCATCCATAGTGGGTATGATATATTCCTCAGAAAGACCTCTTTTTCCAGCAAAACCCGCAATTGCCTCTGCAGCAGAAAGGCAGAGCTCATCTGTAATAGCCCGTGCCTGAACATCGAGAACTCCCCTGAATAGTCCTGGAAAGCAAAGGGAATTATTCACCTGATTCGGGAAATCGCTCCTTCCTGTTGCCACAATCCTTGCTCCAGCCTCCTTTGCCTCCCAGGGCCATATCTCAGGGACAGGATTTGCACAGGCAAAGACAATAGGATTCTTATTCATCCTGCTTATCCACTCTTTTTTTATCACACCTGGACCTGACCTCGAAAGGGCTATACATACATCAGCACCTTCAAGGGCCTCCTTTATCCCACCCCTTCTGTTCTCTTCATTTGATGTGGAGCATATCTTCCACTTCTCCTCATCACCTTTAAGGTCCTTCCTTTCCCTGTTCAGTATCCCTGTTGAATCAACCACAATAATATGACCTGCTGGAATTCCATACATTGTGAGGAATCTAAATATAGCAGTATTTGCAGCACCAGCGCCAACCAGACAGACCCTTACTTCCTTTTTGTCTTTGCCTGTAATCTTCAGGCTGTTTATCAGGGCTGCCAGTGTTACTGTTGCTGTGCCCTGCTGATCGTCATGCCACACAGGTATGTCAAGGTCTTTTATAAGTCTCTTTAAGATAGAAAAGCATTTTGGCTTTTCTATATCCTCAAGATTAATACCTCCAAAAGATGGAGCTATAATCCTGCAGGTCCTTACAATCTCGTCTTCATCATTTGTATCAAGCACAAGGGGAAAGGCATCGACACCACCAAGATATTTGAATATAAGCGCCTTTCCCTCCATAACTGGTAGAGCTCCCTCTGGTCCTATGTCTCCAAGACCGAGGACTCTCGTGCCATCACTTATGATTGCAACTGTATTCCCTCGGTTGGTGTATTCATAAACAGCCTCTTTGTTCTTTGCAATCTCCCGTGAAACCTCTGCAACACCAGGGGTATACCACACAGCAAAGTCATCGAGGCCCTTTACAGGGCACTTCGGAATAATCTCTATCTTTCCTCTGTAAAGACTGTGAAGCCTCAGGGCCTCCTTAACAGGCCTTTCAGCATTTTTAACTTTCTTATCATTTTTAGACATTGGTGTAATAGTTAAAACCTCTCATATTATTTTTAGAAAATTATTTTAGCATATTATGCACACCTGTCCAAAATAAAGTTTTGAATTGGCATAAGGCTGAAAACAGGCTACAGGCTTCCTATAGGCTATAGGCTACAGGCTATAGAATTTTTCCTAATATCCTGAAGCCTG
>DAISHO010000356.1:0-2101 GCA_036822495.1 Thermodesulfovibrionales bacterium | reverse complement strand
AAGGTCAGGTAGCATCCCCAGCAGTATTGCCTTTTTGGGATTCAGATAATTTCCGAAACCACCTGCTATATATACCCTCTCAAGACTGTTCAGGTCGAGGCCAACCTCCTTAAGAAGAAGGGATACGCCTGCGTATATAGCAGCTTTAGCCCTCATGATGTTTTCTATATCAGGTTCTGTGAGCACCACTTTTATGCCATCTTCATAGAAGACAAATTCTGGACCGTCTTCGCCCTCCCTTATCCTTGGAGACCTGCCTTTTATAAATCTTCCTTTCTGGTCTATGAGACCATGGATGAAGAATTCTGATATGGCGTCTATCATGCCTGAACCGCATATCCCAATGGGTCTTGAATCTCCGATAACTGAATATTCTGGTTCCAGGTTTGATGGATTAAACCTTATCTGTTCTATAGCACCCTTTGTTGCCCTCATGCCTGATTTTATACCGCTTCCTTCAAAGCATGGCCCAGCAGAACAGGCTGCTGTCATGAGCCATTCATTGTTTCCCACAACTATCTCGCCGTTCGTCCCGATATCCATAAAAAGGGCTATCTCAGGGTTTCTGTGCATCTTTGAAGCAAGAACCCCTGCAACTATGTCTCCACCAACATAACTGGCAACGCAGGGAAGGGTATAGACAGGTGCCTGACTGTTTATGATAAGTCCTGCAGTTCCAGCCCTCCAGATAGGAAAGGAATTAACAGTGGGTATATATGGTTCTTCTCTGATAGAGCCAGGGTCGAGACCCCAGAAGATGTGGCTCATAGTAGTATTGCCAGCAATGGTTGCTGTAATAATGTCTTCAGGATTAATGGATTGTCTTTCTGCTATTAAATTTATAATTGAATTGATATCTTCCACCACTGCCTTTCTTAATTCCTCAAGGCCATTCTTTTCAGTGGCATAGATGATTCTTGTTATGACATCGTCACCATATCTTATCTGAGAATTATATGTTGAGCCCACATCTACAAGCCTTCCATCATCAAGATTTACAAGATAGGTAACAATCGTGGTTGTACCTATATCAACAGCAATACCGTATCTTTTTGAATCCTTCTGTCCTGATATAAAGAGGGTTTCAAAGGCGGGATAACCAGAGACACATCCAAGACAGTCCGCATAGTGAATCCTGATCTTCCAGTTGTTTTTTCTTAGGTCAGTTCCGAGGCCTGTGAGGAACTTATGGGAAAATCTTAATCCCTCGATGCCCTTTTCTTTTAATGCCCTTTTCAGTCTTTCGAGGTCGCCTATGTTATCAGTGATGGTTGGAGGTGGAAGGTCAAGGTCCACATATCTAACAAGGGGTGAGATCTCACCACCAAGAGAAATAAGGAGGTTGAACAGATCCACACCTTTTGCAATGGCAATCTTATCTCCTACAGTTAGTTTTGAGTCTTCAGGGATTTCAATCACCAGGTCAGACAGTGCAACTGTCTGGCAGGCAAGGACATATCCTTTATTCCTTTCCTCCAGAGTGAGCTTTCCAAAACCTTTAGCCTCAAATCTTCCATCAACAATCCTTACCCTGCACTTTCCACAGGTACCCTTTCCACCGCAGGAGGCAACAAGATAGTATTCAGCCTTTTTCAGGGCATCAAGTATTGTCTGCCCTGGCGATATAGAAAAGGACTCCCCACTTAAGAGCTGAAGATTCATTTATTTAGGCTTAAGAATAGGCTTCAGACCTCAGGCTATAGAATTTTTCCTAATATCCTGAAGTCTAAAGCCTGATTAACCTGTCGCCTGCCTATAGCCTGTGGCCTATTATTCAAACTTTATTGCCTGCACAGGGCAGACATCTGCAGCCTCCTGACAGTTGCAGGTATTGCACTTATCAGGTCCTATTACCCATGCCTTATCATCCCTCAACTCAAACACCTCAGGGCAGAGCTCAACACAGGAGCCACATCCAATACAAAGGTCCTGATCAACTACAGGTGTCATAAAAACCTCCTTAAGGGGGATTAGGACAGAAAAACTGTCACAGATTTTATATTATAACATTTAGTTTTTTAAAATTATGAGATAAATCATGTCCTGAATCATAGCTGTCCAAAATAAATTAAAATGTTATTTTCAAAAGGGCATAAGGCCT
>DAISHO010000355.1:0-2109 GCA_036822495.1 Thermodesulfovibrionales bacterium | reverse complement strand
TCCTCATGCCCCTTTAAGATTTATTTTGGACAGGTGTGCTGTTTTATGCTTCTTCAACAACTCATACAGGGATTAACACTTGGCTATGTCTATGCCCTTATAGCCCTTGGCTATACCATGGTCTATGGGATTTTACAGTTAATTAATTTTGCCCATGGCGAGATCTACATGCTCGGTGCCTATATGACTGTCATCAGTTTTGGTTTTTTTGCCTCCACAGGATTAACAGAGACTTCGATCTCTTTATCATTATTACTTACCCTTATAATTTCAATTCTTTTTGTTTCAGCCTATGGATTTACTGTTGAAAGGGTAGCCTACAGACCCCTCAGATCTGCCCCAAGGCTGAGTCCTCTGATCAGTGCAATAGGTGTCTCCATATTCCTGCAGAATTTTGTAATGCTAACACAGGGTGCCACTTATAAGGTCTTCCCTCCCATGATGGCTACTCAGGGATTCACAATCGGTGAGACCAAGATAACCTATCTTCAGCTTTCTATAATTATCCTTTCCTCACTTATTATGGCACTCCTTCATCTCTTTATATCAAGGACAAAGACAGGCAAGGCCATGAGAGCTGTTGCACAGGATAGGCTTATGGCATCCCTTGTTGGAATAGATACAGACAGGATAATAGCTATTACATTTATTATGGGTTCAGCTCTTGCAGCAGTTGCAGGCTTTATGGTCACACTTTATTACAGCCTGATTAACTATTATATGGGTTATATTGCTGGTATAAAGGCCTTTACAGCAGCAGTGCTTGGTGGAATAGGAAGTATACCAGGAGCTATGGTTGGAGGGATAGTCCTTGGCATGATTGAGGGTATTGCAGCAGGTTATATATCAAGTGAATATAAAGATGCCTATGCCTTTATTGTTCTTATAATTATCCTTCTTATAAAACCCTCAGGGCTCTTTAAAAGGACAGAGGAGGAAAAGGTCTGATGCTAAAGGGCCCTCTCTCAATGCTTATATTCCCATCTCTTTGGTTTGGTATGCTCTGTCTCCCCTTTACAGGTTTTTTAACAGCCCTTTACATTTCAGGGGGAATCTTCTGTTTTTCATTGCTCTGGCATATCTTAAAATCAGCGTTCCGCCTTAAACCATCTATAGGTCTGAGGGTCTCAATTCCTCTTAAACCTTCAGGTTATATCCTTTTTTTAATTCTGATACTTTTACCCTTCTTAGCAAGCACTTATATAACAGATACTGTAGTGCTTTGCGGGATCTATATCATCCTCAGCCTTGGTCTTAATATAATGATAGGATATACAGGACTGCTCAATCTTGGATATGCTGCCTTTTATGCCATAGGAGCCTATACCTATGCTATCCTGAATACAAGGCTCCATGTAGGATTCTGGGAGGCCCTTCCCTTATCAATGGTTCTCAGTGGTGTAGCTGGTTTTTTACTCGGAATACCTGCACTGAGGTTGAGAGGTGATTATCTTGCGATAGTTACACTCGGTTTTGGAGAGATAACAAGGATAGTCCTTAATAACTGGATAAGCCTGACCAATGGTCCTAATGGTATCTCGGGTATAGAGAGGCCTTCTTTGGGAGGGTTTGAGTTCGCAGGGGTCATAGAATACTATTACACTGTCCTGATATTTGTTGTATTAACTATCTTTTTTATAAAGAGACTTATTAAATCAAAGGCTGGAAGAGCCTGGATGAGTATTAGAGATGATGAGATCGCTGCTACTACGATGGGTATAAATACATTTTTATACAAACTCTATGCCTTCAGTTTTGGTGCATTATGGGCAGGTCTTGCAGGCCAGCTTTTTGCAGCAAAGATGAGATTTGTGTCTCCAGAAAGTTTTACATTCTTTGAATCAGTAATGATATTGGCAATGGTTATACTTGGTGGTCAGGGTACTATTGCAGGCCCTATAATAGGGTCAATCATCCTTGTACTACTTCCAGAGGTTCTAAGGGAATTCCAGCAATACAGGATGATCTTCCTTGGTGCAGGACTTATATTTATGATGATCTTCAGACCACAGGGGATAGTTGGTAAAAAGGTCTGATATTTTGGTGGTATGATAGGTGTTAGGCATCATTGCTGTCCAAAATAAATTAAAATGGTATTTTCAAAAGGGC